>NZ_MVFZ01000005.1:0-264057 GCF_002042945.1 Citrobacter sp. A316 | reverse complement strand
TACTGAGGATTATAGGTAAATATGAAATATTTTCGGGAGTTAATTAATTACCAAATATTTAACATTCAATTAAACAAATATAAACATAAACCGCAAGTGGAATGAACATTTATTATTCATTAATTTAATTACAGTGTAGCCGGGTTTTAGATTTGCGCGACAAAACCCGGTTTTTTTTCAGGCGCGGCGAGTTGCCAGCCAGCAAAGTAGCGATCCCGCGCAGACCATTAGTGCGCCCTGCCAGAAAGATAGCGAAAGCGGTGCACTGAGTAACACAGCAGCCAGTGCGGAAGAGAGCACTGGGGTAAAATAGGAACCTACGGCCATGATGGTCACGTTGCCATGCAAAATTCCAATATTCCACGCTGCATAGGCAAATCCTAACGTTAATGCCGCTGAGAACATTTTAATAGTTACCGAAGTGCTGAAAATCATTTCTGGTTGAGGAGTCATAAAATAGTAAATCCACAAACTTGCGGCTGTTAGTAAAACGAACACGGTGATGCCGTTAAAGCCTTTTGCATATTTATTGGTCACAGTGCAATACGTTGCCCAGATAAAAGCGCCGAGAAAGGCGAGAAAATAGCTCAGCGGGCTGCTGGCAACATTGTTGATAATTTCATCAAGGTTAAGGCCATTTTCACCACCCAATACCCAACAAACCCCGGTCAATGCGATAAGTAATCCAGGGATCACCAGCCAGGTTGATTTTTGACCATTAAATAAAATAGCAAACAATATCGTCAGACTCGGCCATAGATAATTGACCATACCGACTTCAATAGCCTGGTGACGAGTAGCCGCATAACCGAGAGCCAGCGCTAAACATATTTCATAGGTAACAAAAAGCACGCTACCTGCGATTAAATAACGAACAGGAATTTTTCTGATATTCGGAAAGCCAACGGTAAAAATCAGCAACAGGCCACTTAACGAAAAAATCATTGCTGCGCCACCCGCAGGACCCAGTCCTTCACTTACCCCACGCATGAGTCCGACCATCGTGCTCCACAGCACGATGGCAATGAGCCCAATTAACGTTGCTTTTTGTTTTGTCATTCTGATTGTCTGTCCATGGTACTGGCAAAAATTTAAGCTGAAATTTATAGCATCTTTACACCATAGCGCGCTAATTAATTGCCTTTCACATACTCCCTTATGGGTACAAAGGTTAAACAAAGTGCACTATTTAGTAGCGGAACCGTTTCGTTATTGATTTGACGCAAAAAAAATATGGATATAGCTGATAGTTTCGTCGCGAAGTTGTACATGTCATCTTTCAATTATGCCGCGCTGGCGCGATTTGAGAGATGTCCTGTACGAATCCCTGCAAAAAAGAGGAAAGCAATGGACGTCAGCCGCAGACAATTTTTTAAAATCTGCGCGGGCGGTATGGCGGGAACAACAGTAGCCGCTTTGGGTTTTGCACCCAAAATGGCACTGGCTCAGGCGCGAAACTATAAGCTGTTACGCGCCAAAGAGATCCGAAACACCTGCACATACTGTTCCGTAGGTTGCGGGCTATTAATGTATAGCCTGGGAGATGGAGCAAAAAACGCCAAAGAGTCGATTTACCATATTGAAGGGGATCCGGATCATCCGGTGAGTCGCGGGGCATTATGTCCTAAAGGCGCAGGATTACTGGATTACGTGCACAGTGAAAACCGTCTGCGTTACCCGGAATATCGCGCTCCTGGTTCCGACAAATGGCAGCGTATCAGCTGGGATGAAGCATTCACCCGTATCGCGAAGCTGATGAAAACTGACCGTGACGCCAACTTTATTGAGAAGAATGAGCAGGGCGTAACGGTAAACCGCTGGCTTTCAACCGGGATGCTGTGTGCATCTGCGGCAAGTAATGAAACCGGCATGCTGACGCAAAAATTTGTGCGCTCACTCGGCATGCTGGCAGTAGACAACCAGGCGCGCGTCTGACACGGACCAACGGTAGCAAGTCTTGCTCCAACATTTGGTCGCGGTGCGATGACCAACCACTGGGTTGATATTAAAAACGCTAACGTCGTGATGGTGATGGGCGGTAACGCCGCTGAAGCACATCCGGTGGGATTCCGCTGGGCGATGGAAGCCAAAAACAACAATGATGCCACGCTGATTGTTGTTGACCCTCGTTTTACACGTACAGCTTCGGTGGCGGATATCTATGCGCCAATTCGTTCCGGCACGGACATTACGTTCCTGTCCGGCGTCTTGCTGTACCTGATTGAAAACAACAAAATTAACGCTGAATACGTTAAGCATTACACCAACGCCAGCCTGCTGGTGCGGGATGACTATGCTTTTGAAGACGGTCTGTTCAGCGGGTATGACGCGAAAAAACGTCAATACGATAAATCGTCCTGGAACTACCAGTTCGATGAAAACGGCTACGCGAAACGCGATGAAACGTTAAGCCATCCTCGCTGTGTCTGGAACCTGCTAAAACAGCACGTTTCCCGCTACACGCCGGATGTGGTGGAAAACATTTGCGGTACGCCGAAAGAAGACTTCCTGAAAGTCTGCGAAGTGCTGGCCTCCACCAGCGCCGCCGATCGCACCACCACATTCCTGTATGCGCTGGGTTGGACTCAGCATACCGTCGGGGCACAGAACATCCGCACCATGGCGATGATCCAGTTGCTGCTCGGCAACATGGGGATGGCAGGTGGCGGTGTCAACGCCTTGCGTGGTCACTCCAACATTCAAGGGTTAACCGACTTAGGTCTGCTCTCTACCAGCCTGCCGGGCTACCTGACGCTGCCGTCAGAGAAACAGACAGATCTGCAAACCTATCTGGCCGCGAACACGCCAAAAGCGACATTGGCCGATCAGGTTAACTACTGGGGCAACTATCCGAAGTTCTTCGTCAGTCTGATGAAGTCTTTCTACGGCAATGCTGCGCAGAAAGAAAACGACTGGGGCTTTGAGTGGCTGCCGAAGTGGGATCAGTCCTACGACGTCATCAAATACTTCAACATGATGGATAGCGGGAAAGTCACCGGTTACATCTGTCAGGGCTTTAACCCTGTTGCGTCCTTCCCGGACAAAAACAAAGTGGTGCAGAGTCTCAGCAAACTGAAGTATCTGGTGATTATCGATCCGCTGGTGACCGAAACCTCAACATTCTGGCAGAACCACGGTGAATCAAACGACGTTGATCCGGCGTCGATTCAGACCGAAGTTTTCCGTTTACCTTCTACCTGCTTTGCGGAAGAGGACGGCTCCATCGCCAACTCTGGCCGCTGGCTGCAGTGGCACTGGAAAGGTCAGGATGCACCGGGTGAAGCCCGTAACGACGGCGAAATTCTGGCTGGTATTTACCACCGTCTGCGCGACATGTATCGCACTGAAGGCGGTAAAGGCGTAGAGCCAGTGCTGAAAATGAGCTGGAACTATAAGCAGCCGGACGAACCGCATTCTGAAGAAGTGGCAAAAGAGAACAACGGCTATGCGCTGGAAGATCTCTACGATGCCAACGGTGTACTGGTTGCGAAGAAAGGTCAGTTGCTTAACAGCTTTGCGTTGCTGCGCGATGATGGTTCTACGTCATCGTCCTGCTGGATTTATACCGGTAGCTGGACCGAGCAGGGCAACCAGATGGCCAATCGCGATAACGCCGACCCATCAGGTCTCGGTAATACGCTGGGCTGGGCCTGGGCATGGCCGCTGAACCGTCGCGTGCTGTATAACCGCGCCTCGGCGGATCCACAGGGCAAACCGTGGGATCCAAAACGCATGCTTATCCAGTGGAACGGTACGAAGTGGACGGGTAACGATATCCCGGACTTCAATACCGCGGCACCGGGCAGTGGCACCAATCCGTTTATCATGCAGCCGGAAGGGCTGGGTCGTCTGTTTGCTATCGATAAGATGGCGGAAGGTCCGTTCCCGGAACACTACGAGCCGATGGAAACGCCGCTGGGTACTAACCCGCTGCACCCGAACGTGATCTCCAACCCGGCAGCGCGTCTGTACGAAGCGGATAAACTCCGTATGGGCACGAAACAGGACTTCCCGTACGTCGGGACGACCTATCGTCTGACCGAACATTTCCATACCTGGACCAAGCACGCATTGCTGAATGCGATCGCCCAGCCAGAGCAGTTTGTGGAAATCAGCGAAACGCTGGCGGCAGCGAAGGGGATCAACAACGGCGATCACGTGAAAGTCAGTAGCAAGCGTGGATTTATTCGCGCAGTTGCCGTGGTCACCCGTCGTCTGCGTACTTTGAACGTCAATGGTCAGCAGGTTGAAACGGTTGGGATCCCAATCCACTGGGGCTTTGAAGGAGTCGCGCGTAAAGGCTATATCGCCAACACCCTGACGCCGAATATCGGTGATGCAAACTCGCAAACGCCGGAATACAAAGCGTTTTTAGTTAACATCGAGAAGGCGTAAGGGAGGCGAACATATGTCTATGGAAACGCAGGACATCATCAAACGGTCCGCAACAAACTCCATCACGCCGCCGCCTCAGGCTCGTGATTACAAAGCAGAGGTCGCGAAGCTGATCGACGTTTCCACCTGTATAGGTTGTAAAGCCTGTCAGGTGGCATGCTCAGAGTGGAACGATATCCGCGATGAAGTTGGCCACTGCGTCGGGGTTTATGACAACCCCGCCGATCTCAGTGCCAAGTCCTGGACGGTGATGCGGTTTACCGAAACCGAACAGAACGGCAAGCTGGAGTGGTTGATTCGTAAAGACGGCTGTATGCACTGTGAAGATCCGGGCTGCCTGAAGGCGTGCCCGTCTGCCGGGGCCATCATCCAGTACGCCAACGGGATTGTCGATTTCCAGTCAGAGCACTGCATTGGCTGCGGCTACTGTATTGCCGGGTGTCCATTTAATATTCCGCGCCTCAATAAAGAGGATAACCGCGTGTATAAATGTACGCTGTGTGTGGACCGAGTCAGCGTCGGGCAGGAACCTGCCTGCGTGAAAACGTGTCCGACCGGGGCAATACATTTCGGCACCAAGCAGGAAATGCTGGAAATGGGTGAACAGCGTGTGGCAAAACTGAAAGCACGCGGTTTTGAACATGCCGGTCTCTACAACCCGGAGGGTGTGGGCGGCACGCACGTCATGTACGTTCTGCATCATGCCAACCAGCCGGAACTGTATCACGGCCTGCCAAAAGACCCGCAGATTGATACCTCTATCAATCTGTGGAAAGGGGCGCTGAAACCGCTGGCCGCTGCCGGATTTATCGCCACCTTCGCCGGACTGATATACCACTACATTGGTATTGGTCCGAATAAGGAAGTGGACGACGACGAGGAGGATCATCATGAGTAAGTCGAAAATGATTGTGCGCACGAAGTTTATCGACCGCGCCTGTCACTGGACGGTGGTGATCTGCTTCTTCCTGGTGGCGCTGTCGGGGATTTCATTTTTCTTCCCGACTCTGCAATGGCTGACGCAAACCTTCGGTACGCCGCAGATGGGACGCATTTTGCATCCGTTCTTCGGCATACTGATTTTCGTGGCGCTGATGTTCATGTTTGTACGCTTTGTGCACCACAACATCCCGGATAAGAAAGATATTCCGTGGCTGAAAAACATTGTGGAAGTACTGAAAGGCAATGAACACAAAGTGGCGGATGTGGGCAAATACAACGCCGGGCAGAAAATGATGTTCTGGTCGATCATGAGCATGATTTTCGTGCTGCTGATCACCGGTATCATTATCTGGCGTCCGTACTTTGCGCAGTTCTTCCCGATGCAGGTCGTGCGCTATAGCCTGCTGATCCATGCGGCGGCGGGGATTATCCTGATGCACGCCATCCTCATCCATATGTATATGGCATTCTGGGTGAAAGGATCGATTAAAGGTATGGTCGAAGGGAAAGTGAGCCGTCGTTGGGCGAAGAAACATCACCCACGTTGGTATCGCGAAGTTGAAAGACAAGAAGCGAAAAAAGAGAGCGAGGAAGGGGTTAACTAATCCCTGATGTTCCCTCTACGCAATGGCGCTACATCGGTAGCGCCATTTTTTTGCCAAAAAAACGTCATGTTTCTGTCATCTGCTGAACGTAAGGTGTTGTCTTTCCGATAATAGAAGAGTTAAAAGACAATGCATCTGGTGAAAAAATTACTCGCAGTCAGCGTGTTTCTTTGTGCTTCAGCTCAGGCGCAGAACATCCTCGAATTTCCTCAGCCGGAGAACAACCCGGAAGAGTTTTATGCCGTAACCGAAATCCCGGCAGGCGGAATGATTAAATATGAAACCGACGCCAAAACCGGTTTTATCGTTGCCGATCGCTTCCAGTCAATGCCGGTTGCCTATCCCGCCAACTACGGGTCACTCACCCAGTCTTTAGCCGGTGATGGCGATCCGCTGGACGTCATTTTTTATACCCGTGCACCGCTGGCTCCGGGAACGCTGATTAAGCTGCGCGCTATTGGCGTACTGAAGATGATCGACGGTGGTGAAAAGGACGACAAAATTGTTGCCGTTCCGGCCAGCAAAATTGACCCCACTTATGACGACATCAAAGAGTTGAGCGATCTGCCCAAGATTGAAGTTCAACGTCTGGAATCTTTCTTCCGCGTGTACAAAGATCTGCCGGAAGGGCGCAAGAAGGTCGAATTAAACGGTTTCAACGACGCCGCTACGGCAAAGCAAGAGATCAAACAGGCCTGGGATGCCTGGAAAGAGAAAAAACCTCAGTAATAAATGGTATGCCGGATGGCATAAGTTTATCCGGCATTTACTTTTATCACTGTACTGCCAGCTTACGCAGGCGTGAAATATCCACGCTTTTTTGGGCCTCTGCCAGACTCCAGGTATTTTGCAGGTTTAACCACATTTCGGGTGAACTGCCAATCACTACAGAAAGTTTAATCGCCATCTCAGGCGTCAGGGCTGCCTTCCCGGTTAATAGTCGACTTGCCGTTGAAGGCGCAATCTCCATAGCTCTGGCAAACTCGCGCAGGCTGACATTGAGTTCTTCCAGCGCTTCCTGAATGATATCCCCAGGACGGGGATGATTTGCCATCTTCATCAATGATAGTCCTCGTAGTCCAGTATGTACGCGTCGCATCCTTGTTCCTTCAAGAGGAACGCTACCATTGATGTTCCGTTAAACGCAACACCAAGATTGCGATATTTAAAATTGTGCGGCGAATGTGCAAAAAGAAAAAGAGAGAAGGGGAATATCTGGAAAGCGTCACGCAAGAATTGCCGGATGGCAGGCCTACACGCGCATTTTGCTGATGTAGGCCGGATAAGCTTGCGCCATCCGGCAATAAAGGTTACTCCAGTTGTGAGTTCAGACGCTCAATCTCTTTACGCCATTGCGCCTGTAACAACGGTTTCTGGTGCTTCGGCTTGCGCGCGAGATCGTCGGCCAGACGCTGTTCCAAATCGAGGAGTTGTTCCAGCAATCCATCGCTGTCACCGCTTATTTCAGCTTTCACTTCGACCACCGTTTTGGGAACGGTTATCTCCGCGGACGTTTCCCGAATACGCGCATTGACCGCCTCCAGATCGTGCCATTCACTGAGCTCGCCATTGTCGATTAACCAGAACCGATTACAGCTTTGGCTGATAAGCTGCCGGTCGTGACTGACCAGCAACACGCCGCCGTTATAGCTTTGTAGCGTTTCTGCCAGCGCCTCTTTGCCTTCCATATCCAGATGGTTGGTCGGTTCATCGAGCATCAGCAGACTGTAGCGTGCAAGCGTCAGCCCCACAAACAGTAGCCGGGAGCGCTCACCGCCGCTTAATGTACTGACCCGCTGCGCATGACGAACCCACGGAAATCCCGCGCTAATCAGCGCCATCTTGCGAATCTCTGGCTGCGGGGCAAACGCTTCCAGCGCGTCAAACAATGAATCGTTATCGGCAAGCTGATGCAGCGTCTGGTCGTAATAACCCAGCGTAACGCGCGGGTGCAACACCAGTGAAGGCGATGCCAACTGTGACTGAAACTGTTGCCAGATAAGCCTTAACAGCGATGATTTCCCGCAACCGTTACGACCGACAATCGCCACGCGATCGCCGCTTTTTAACCGGATACCGGCAATGGAAAACAGCGTATCTGCGCCGGGAGCAGGGGCTACAGACAGATTGGTCATCTCCAGCAAACGATCTGCACGCAGGGCATCACCCTGTAATGTTAGTGTCCACTGACTTCCTGACGTCACTTCTGTTTGCACCTCTTTCAGACGCTGTACCTGTTTTTCCATCTGCTTGGCCTTGCGGGAGAGATCTTCGTTGTCGTAGACCCGCCCCCAGGTTGCCAGCCGTTTGGCGCTGGCAGTCACCCGGTCTATCTCTTTTTGCTCAGCCTTGTGACGCAGAGCATCGCTGACATCTCTTTCCGTCAGCGCCTGACGCGCCGCGCTACAGGGTAGATCGAAGGCATGGAGGGTGCGATCGCGCAAGATCCAGGTTCCGTGAGTCACCGCGTCCAACAACTGCGGGTCGTGGGAAACCACCACAAAACTACCAGACCAGTTCTGTAAGAACTGCTCCAGCCACAGTAATGTTGGCAAATCCAGGTGGTTACCCGGCTCATCCAGCAGCAGCAAGTCAGGATTACGCATCAGCGCCCGCGCTAATAGCAAGCGCGTGTGCTGGCCACCGCTCAACGTTTGCGCTGTCAGAGACAAATTCTCCGGCGTGAAACCCATTTCGGCGAGCAACGCTTCAACCCGCCACTGCTGAGCTGCACGTTCGTGCTCGGGAAGTTGAGCAAGAACCGCTTCCTGCAGCGTAAGGGGCAGTATATCGTCAGGTAGATGTTGTTCTACACGCGCGAGATGGCAGTGATTCGCCTGCGCGATTGACCCACTTGTGGGCGAGATCGTGCCATCGAGCAGTTTTAACAGCGTGCTTTTGCCGCAGCCGTTGTAACCGATAAGCCCGATGCGGTCGCCTTTTTTCAGGGTAAAGGAAAGATCGTCGAATAGCGTGCCGAATGCCGTATCAACGTGTAAGGATTGTGCGGTTAGTAATGTGCTCATTGTTGCTTACTCAAGAGTTACAGGCGTAAAAACGCCTCGTCAAACATCGCTGACGATAACCCGGTAAGCCCGAGAGAAGGGGATTTAGAAGTTAGCTTCGCTCAAGCAGAAGTTATCGCAGCACGATACCGATAACGCTTGAGCACTGGCGATCGCCAAAAGCATGTGAATCGATAAAACGTTCACAGTACAGCATAAGTATCCTCCTTTTATTTTTCAGAATGTTGATCGGTAGCGAAAGTGTAATCGCAAGTTACGCAAAAGCGCAAGTGTCGAACGCCCGGCAGCAGAGTGCCGCCGGGCAAACCGTCAAATAGAGGTTCGACGGTAGTCGCGATATTCTGCCTGCCAGAAATTATCGTCAATCGCCTGTTGCAGCGCTTCGGCGGAGGTTTTAACCGCCACACCTTGTTGCTGAGCCATTTTACCGACGGCAAAGGCAATGGCGCGAGAAACGGTCTGAATATCTTTCAGCTCCGGTAACACCAGTCCTTCGCCGTTGAGCACCAGCGGTGAATACTGCGCCAGCGTTTCACTCGCCGACATCAGCATTTCATCAGTGATGCGTTTGGCGCCAGAAGCAATCACACCCAGACCAATACCCGGGAAGATATAGGCGTTGTTACACTGGGCGATTGGGTAAATTTTATCTTTCCACAGTACCGGTGCGAACGGACTACCGGTCGCAACCAGCGCGTTACCTTCGGTCCAGGCGATAATATCCTGTGGCGTAGCTTCAACACGGGAAGTGGGGTTAGACAACGGCATGACGATCGGACGCGGACAATGCTTGTGCATTTCGCGGATGATCTCTTCGGTAAACAGGCCGGTTTGTCCGGAAACGCCAATCAGGATATCCGGCTTAACGTTGCGCACCACATCGAGCAACGACAGGACATCTTCTTGGGTATCCCAGTGCTGGAGATTTTCGCGTTTTTGCACCAGTTTGGTCTGGAAGGAGAGCAGGTTCGGCATTTTGTCTGTTAACAGGCCGAAGCGATCGACCATGAATACACGTTGACGCGCCGCTTCTTCGCTTAAACCTTCACGCTGGATTTGCGCAATGATCTGCTCGGCGATCCCGCAACCGGCTGAACCCGCACCGAGGAAGACGATGTTCTGTTCGCTTAACTGGCTACCTGCCGCGCGGCTAGCTGCAATCAGCGTACCGACGGTAACCGCCGCGGTGCCCTGAATATCGTCGTTAAACGAGCAAATTTCATCGCGATAACGGGTCAGCAGCGGCATAGCGTTTTTCTGCGCGAAATCTTCAAACTGCAACAGCACGTCCGGCCAGCGATGCTTCACGGCCTGGATGAATTCATCAACGAATTCGTAGTATTCATCATCAGTGATACGCGGATTGCGCCAGCCCATATACAGCGGATCGTTCAGCAGTTGCTGGTTGTTGGTCCCCACATCCAGTACCACCGGAAGAGTGTAGGCCGGGCTAATTCCGCCACATGCGGTATACAGCGACAGTTTACCGATTGGAATGCCCATCCCGCCGATCCCCTGATCGCCCAGACCTAAAATACGTTCGCCATCGGTGACAACGATGACCTTGATATTGTGGTTAGGGACGTTTTGCAGGATATCGTCCATATTGTGGCGGTTCTGATAAGAGATAAACACGCCGCGCGCGCGACGATAAATCTCAGAGAAACGCTCACAGGCTGCGCCGACCGTTGGGGTATAGATAACAGGCATCATCTCATCAAGATGATTATGCACCAGTCGGTAAAACAGGGTTTCGTTGGTGTCCTGAATGTTGCGCAGGTAAATATGTTTGTCGATTTCGGTTTTGAATCCCTGATATTGGATCCAGGCGCGCTCAGCCTGTTCTTCAATCGTCTCGACCACTTCCGGCAGTAACCCCAGCAGGTTGAAGTTACGGCGTTCTTCCACACTGAAGGCGCTCCCTTTATTCAGTAAAGGGAATTCCAGCAGTACCGGGCCAGCGTAGGGGATGTAAAGGGAACGCAGTTTTTTGGTTTCGTTTTCCATGTCACTCACTCTTTTTTGAATAACCGTCCCTGGCGCTCTTTATGATCGTATGTGGCCTGTCCGCCAGGGAAACGGGCGAAGTATAAAGCATTGTGAATGGGTTAAGGGGTTTTATAAGCAAAAACACCACTGCGGTTGCAATGGTGTTTATCTCGTTATTCAGTCAGACGTGCGAAAGGCTACTTGCCGTCAGTGCGGCGCTTTCTTCCAGTAGGATTGTTGACCACGTTGGTTTTGTCACCTTCGGTCACGACTTTACGTTGATTTGAGATTTTGTGGTCCAGTCCGAGAATATGACGGGCCTGACGGTTCGATTTCATTCTAACTCCTTAATCCTGTTACTGGTTTCAAGGGCGAGCCCGTATGAAAACGGACGAAATACAACCTGATATAAAGCCGATGTTCAACATAACGGCTTTCTGGATGGTCGGTCATTTTATCTGAAAGGTCAATGCTTAAGCGGCAAATGAGAACTATCCCGTATGTAACATGCTTTTTCCCGGACGTCCTATACTAGTAACTCCGACGACAACACAGGAGAGCGGTAATGACTATCCATAAGAAAGGTCAGGCACACTGGGAAGGCGACATTAAGCGCGGCAAAGGCACTGTGTCGACCGAAAGTGGCGTGTTGAATCAGCAACCGTATGGGTTTAATACACGATTTGAAGGTGAGAAAGGCACCAATCCTGAAGAGTTGATTGGCGCGGCCCATGCAGCCTGTTTCTCGATGGCGCTTTCGCTGATGCTGGGTGAAGCGGGGTTTACGCCAGATGCCATTGATACCACTGCCGATGTTTCTCTGGATAAGGTAGATGCCGGGTTTGCGATCACTAAAGTCGCGTTGCATAGCCAGGTGAGCGTGCCGGGGATAGACGCCGCCACGTTTGACGGCATCATCCAGAAAGCAAAAGCCGGATGCCCGGTATCGCAGGTACTGAACGCGGAAATTACGCTGGATTATCAGCTGAAGTCTTAATCGTGGCGTGCCGGATGCGACGATGTCTTATCCGGCCTACAACGTATAAGGATATTGTGCCGGATGTAAGTCGGTCTTATCCGGCACCGGATGATGTTATTGCGCTACCCAACCGCCATCCATATTCCACGCCACACCGCGCACCTGCGCCGCACCGTCTGAACATAAGAATAACGCAAGATTCCCTAACTGCTCTGGGGTAACGAATTCACGCGACGGCTGCTTTTCCGCCAGCAGGGCATCACGCGCGGCTTCAGGCTCTGCGCCTTTGGCAATACGCTTATCGATCTGTTGCTGAACCAGCGGCGTGAGCACCCAGCCGGGACACAGCGCATTGCAGGTTACCCCCGTCTGCGCGGTTTCCAGCGCAATGGTCTTGGTGAATCCCACCACACCGTGCTTCGCCGCTACGTAGGCAGATTTCTCTTTTGAAGCCACCAGACCGTGAACAGAAGCGATATTAATGATTCGACCCCAGTTACGCTCGCGCATACCAGGAAGCGCCAGACGCGTGGTGTGAAAAACGGAAGAGAGATTAATGGCGATAATCGCGTTCCATTTATCAACCGGGAAGGTTTCCACCGGGGATACATGCTGGATCCCCGCGTTGTTGACCAGAATATCAACACCGCCGAATTCGCTCTCGGCATAGCGCATCATATCGGCAATTTGCGCTTCATCGCTCAGATCCGCGCCATGATAGCCTGGTGTTTTGCCATATTGCGCAACAGCGTCTTTGGCGGCATCCACATCACCAAACCCGTTAAGGATCAGGGTAGCGCCCGCTTGCGCCAGCACCTGTGCGATACCTAATCCGATACCGCTGGTCGAGCCGGTAACCAGGGCGATTTTTCCCGTTAAGTTCATGATGATTCTCCTTAAACAATTCCGGTGGTGTAGAAGACGCCGATGACAAACAGTACGGCCAGACTTTTAATGACGGTAATAGCGAAAATTCCGCCATACGCCTGACGATGGCTGAGACCGGTGATAGCCAATAAGGTAATGACCGCGCCGTTATGCGGTAGGGTGTCCATACCGCCGCTGGCCATAGATGCCACGCGGTGGAAGACTTCAAGTGGGATATTGGCAGCGTGAGCGGCTGCAATGAAGGTATCAGACATGGCAGCAAGGGCAATACTCATCCCGCCAGACGCCGAACCGGTGATCCCGGCAAGCGTGGTGATGCTGATAGCCTCATTGAGCAGCGGGTCAGGAATAGCCGCCAGCGCTTTTGACAGCACGAGGAAACCTGGCAGGGCGGCAATCACTGCGCCAAAACCGTACTCTGACGCGGTATTCATCGCCGCAAGGATCGCACCGCCAACCGCCGTTCTGCTGCCTTCCGCCAGGCGACCTTTAATGTTGCGGTAGCCGAAGAGCACCACCAGCAGGATCCCAGAAATCAGCGCCGCTTCCACTGCCCAGATAGCGGTGATTTTACCGACTTCGGTGGTAATCGGCTTGGCGAGCCCCGGAAGCTCAAGTTGATGCGTGGCGCCATACCATTGCGGGATCCAGCGGGTAAACAACAGGTTAAATACCCCAACCAGGATCAGCGGAGAGATCGCGATGATCGGATTCGGCAGGTTAATGTTATCCGGCGTTTCCGGCTCGTTTAACAGTTCAGTCCCATAACCCTCATTCTTAGCCTGTGCTTTACGACGCTGACGTTCGAGATAAACCAGACCAACAACGATGATAAACACGGAACCTATCAGACCCAGCCACGGCGCGGCCCAGGCGTTTGTCCCGAAAAAGCTGGTCGGAATAATGTTCTGGATCTGCGGCGTGCCTGGCAGGGCATCCATGGTGAAGGAGAACGCGCCCAACGCAACGGTTGCCGGGATCAGGCGTTTAGGAATATTGCTCTGACGGAACAGTTCGGCCGCGAACGGATACACTGCAAAAGCCACTACGAACAGGGATACGCCGCCGTAGGTCAACAGCGCACATACCAGCACAATCACCGGGATGGCATGACGACGACCAAGGATGTTGATAGCGGCGGCAACAATGGAACGTGAAAAACCGGACAACTCGATTAACTTGCCAAACACTGCACCCAGCAAGAACACCGGGAAGTAAAGCTTCACAAAACCGACCATTTTTTCCATAAACAGGCCGGTGAAGGCGGGGCCGACGGCGCTGGGTTCGGTAAGCAATACAGCACCTAATGCCGCGATGGGGGCAAACAGGATGACGCTGTATCCGCGATAGGCTGCCAGCATCAGCAGGCCCAGCGCTGCCAGGGCGATTAATACACTCATCATGACTCCTTATTATTATATTGGGGTACAGAAAGAGATGTTATGGTTTCAGGGCAAAGCGCAGTTGATGCTCTCTGCGTTGCTGGATGTATTCCTTGCGTGAATCATCCCAGTGATAAAACCCCTGACCGCTGCGTAAACCGGTATCACCGTTGGCAACCTTGTCAGCGACCAGTGACAGCATGTCGCTACCGGTTGCCAGTTCCGGGAGCAGATGCCGGCAAATGTCCTGCACCGTAGAGAGTCCGGTCATATCTGCTGCCTCCAGTGGACCAACCATCGCATAGCGACGTCCAAGCGAGGCGCGCATCACCTGATCAACCACTTCTGCGCTGGCGATGCCGCTTTTAACGATATGTAGCGCTTCACGCAGCAGGGCAAACTGCAGTCGGTTGCCGACAAACCCAGGGGCGGCGCGGTCGAGCACCACCGCCTCAAGTTGCATCGCGATCAGCATTTGTTGTAATTCATGGAGATATTCCGGCTTCGTTGCGGTGCCAGGCACAATTTCGACCAGCGGAATAAAATGAGGCGGGTGCCAGAAATGGGCTATCAGTAACCGCTCGGGATGGGCGAGCTTTTCCGCCAGTGCATCCGGCGGCAGGCCGCTGGTGTTACTGGCAATAACGGCCTCCGGCGCGATCAGCTCTTCCAGTTGGACATACAGTGCATGTTTGAGTTCGAGCCGCTCCGGGATCGCTTCAATCAATAGCTTGCATGCGGCAATATCCTGTAGCGAGGTCGTGCCGCGCAGACGAGACACGACCGTCGTTTTTTCACCAATGGCAAATTGGTCGGTGGCTATCAGCTCATCCAGGATACCGCCGGCAACTCCGCTTATTTCTGCAATTCGGCTGCTATCGGTATCGTATAACCAGACATCGTGACCATAACGGGCGAAGTGGGTAGCAATGCCGACGCCCATTAAACCCGCCCCCAGGACGCAGATAGGTTTACTATGCATGAGATACCTCCTGTGAACGCTCCACTGCCAGCGCCACACCTTGACCGCCGCCCACGCACAACGTAGCCAGCCCTTTTGCGGCGTTGCTGCGAGCCATTTCGTGCAGCAGTGTTACCAGAATCCGGCAACCTGATGCGCCAATCGGGTGCCCTAGCGCAATTGCGCCGCCGTTCACGTTCACCCGGTTGCTGTCCCAGTTCAGGGATTCGCCAACCGCCAGCGCTTGTGCGGCAAATGCTTCGTTGGCTTCGATAAGATCCACGTCATTCAGCGTCCAGCCAGCACGTTTCAGGCACTGGAGGGACGCTTCTACCGGCCCAATCCCCATAATGGCGGGCTCGACGCCAGAAACCGCGTAGCCTGCCACCCGGGCCAGTACCGGCAGATTGAGTTCTGCTGCTTTGGCAGCGCTCATTAACATCACCGCGGCGGCACCATCATTGATGGATGAGGCATTTCCGGCGGTCACCGTACCGTTACCTGGACGAAATGCTGGTTTAAGTTGCGCCAGCTTGTCGGCCTGAGTATCCGGGCGAGGCTGTTCGTCACGATCCACCACACGTGGCGGTTTTTTACCCTGCGGGACGCTGACCGGCGTGATTTCCGCGCTAAAACGACCCGCTTCAATGGCGGCGGCGGCTTTTTGCTGGGAGCGCAGGGCAAAAGCATCCTGTTGCTCACGGCTGATAACAAACTTATCCGCCAGGTTTTCGGCAGTAATTCCCATGTGATAATCGTTGAACGCATCCCACAGACCGTCATGCACCACGCTGTCTTTCATGCTGGCATGACCCAACCGCAGACCGGCCCGCGCGCCGTCGAGAAAATAGGGCGCATTACTCATGCTCTCCTGGCCTCCGGCAATCACGATTTGCGCATCGCCACAGCGAATCGCCTGTACCGCCTGATGCACCGCCTTCAGACCCGAACCACACACCAGATTAATGGTTAACGCGGGTGTGGTGACTGGCAAACCTGCGCGTAATGCCGTTTGTCTGGCCGGATTCTGACCGCAGCCCGCGGCCAGAACCTGACCTAAGATCACCTCATCAATTTGCTCGGGTTCCACAGCCGTTTTTTCCAGCAGCGAACGGATCACCACTGAACCAAGCTCAACCGCGGAAAGTGGTGCCAGCGCGCCATGAAAACTGCCAATCGGGGTGCGCGTTGCCGCGACAATGACAACATCCTGCATGGTCAGCTCCTCAGTTAAATTGCATTTCGGGGACAGTTTCGGGAACGATCAGCTTACCGGCGGTTCTGGCGACAATCTCATCCACGCTAATGCCCGGTGCGCGTTCACGCAGAATGAACGCACCGTCGGCAATTTCCAGCAGAGCCAGGTCGGTAAGCACGCGTTTGATGCAGGCCACGCCGGTCAGCGGCAGAGTGCAGGCGGGAAGCAGTTTCGACTCACCGCTTTTGGAAGCATGGGTCATTACCACGATGATATTGTCGGCTCCGGCAACCAGGTCCATCGCGCCGCCCATGCCTTTCACCATTTTTCCGGGGATCATCCAAGAGGCGATATTGCCGTTAACATCGACTTCAAACGCACCGAGCACCGTCAGATCAACGTGGCCGCCGCGGATCATGGCGAAGGATTGCGCCGAGTCGAAAATCGCCGCGCCTTTGCGCGCCGTCACGGTCTGTTTCCCGGCGTTGATCATGTCGGCATCAATTTCGTCTTCTGTGGGAAACGGCCCCATACCGAGCAAACCGTTCTCTGATTGCAGCATCACGTCCATGCCATCAGGGATATAATTTGCCACCAGCGTGGGAATACCGATCCCAAGGTTGACGTAATAACCGTCGCGCAGCTCGCGGGCGACGCGCATCGCCATTTGTTCACGCGTTAACATGGTCAGGCTCCTTTCTGGCGCAGGGTGCGTTGTTCAATACGTTTTTCAAACTGCCCCTGAATGATGCGGTTAACGAAAATTCCGGGAGTGTGAATCGCAGCCGGGTCCAGTTCTCCGGGAGGGACAATCTCTTCAACTTCCACGACGGTAATGCGTCCGGCAGCGGCCATCAGCGGATTAAAGTTCTGTGCGGTGTGGCGATAGATGACGTTGCCGTACCAGTCGGCTTTCCAGCCTTTAACCAATGCAAAATCACCGGTTATCGCCTGCTCAAGGATGTAAGGGCGTCCGGCAAACTCGCGAACCTCTTTCCCTTCTGCCACGGGGGTTCCATATCCGGTCGCGGTAAAAAATGCCGGGATCCCCGCGCCGCCCGCGCGCAACTGCTCTGCCAGCGTACCCTGTGGCGTCAGGATGGCTTCCAGTTCGCCGCTAAGCACCTGCTTCTCAAACAGGGCGTTTTCCCCTACATAGGACGCGACCACTTTGCGCACCTGACGCGTTTCCAGCAGTACGCCAAGGCCAAAGCCATCCACGCCACAGTTGTTTGATACAACGGTAAGTCCCTGTACCTCTCGACGGCGTACTTCGGTAATCAGGTTTTCAGGGATCCCACATAAACCAAAACCGCCCGCCAGCAGCGTCATGTTGTCGGTCAGTCCTTCCAGCGCCTCTTGATAAGTGGCAACACGTTTATCCAGTCCAGCCATACACTTGCCTCCCCAGTTGTCCTTGCCGACATCATTGGGGGTGAAAAATGATTTGTTAATTTTAAATTTGTGACTCACTCATTGGGTTTTTTTATCAATTTAATGTTAATTAAAGGTATTCAACAGGTTAAAGGAATGCGAAATGGGAATGAGCATCAAACAGTTACGCGCGTTTTTAGCGGTAGCTCACACTCTGAATTTTGCTCATGCCAGCGAAAGACTGAATATGTCGCAACCCGCGTTAAGCCTGGCGATTAAAGGACTGGAAGATTCTCTGGGCGGGGCGTTACTGTTAAGAACTACCCGCAAAGTGACCCTGACACAGGAGGGAGAAACGCTGCTGAATATGGGGCGACAGCTGCTGGCGGACTGGGAGAATACGGAAGAAGCCATGCGCCAGCGCTTTACGCTGCAACGCGGTAAAATCTCGATCGCCGCCATGCCCTCATTTGCCACTAACGTCCTGCCATCGGTACTGAAAACATTTCGTGATTCTTATTCCGGTATCAACGTTACGGTTCATGATGTGATCAATGAACACGTGATTGAAATGGTCAGTGAAGGGCGTGTCGAGCTGGGCATAGCCTTCGAGCCGGACTATTCGGGACATCTGCATTTCACGCCGCTCGGCGTGGATCGTTTTATCGCGATTGTCCCGCCAACCTGTCGGCTGGCAGGCAGGGATCGTATTGCGTGGCGCGAACTGCTGACGCTGGATTTCATCACCCTGCAACGCCCGTCCGCCGTGCGGCTGATGCTGGAAGAACAACTGGTGCAAAGCGGACATACGCTGGAAGTAGCGCTGGAGAGCCATCAATTGGTAACCGTTGGCCGTCTGGTGGCTAACGGTCTGGGCGGTAGCGCCGTACCTGCACTTTGCCGCACGCAAATGACAGAGTTAGGCGCAACCTGTATCGATCTGGATACGCCGGTGATCCAGCGTCGGATCGGGGTTTTGCGTTCGGCGCATCATAAATTATCTACCGCTTCCGAGGTGCTGGTGGATTCACTGAAAAAGGCGTATCGCACCTGACTTTTCTCAACGGCTCAGGTCATGTAACCGCCCGCCAGCAGCGAACGTCACATCCGGTATCACTCTTCAGCAATGCCTGTTTTTTCTCACAACCGTGGGTTGCCAATGGACATCTGTCACGGAAAAAGCAGCCCTGGGGCAACGTTCGGTTTCCCGGTAGCTCAGTTTTACGTAACACCAAATCTTCCGCCAGCGGTGCGCCCGTTTTAGGGACCGAGTCCAGCAATAATCGTGTGTACGGATGCGCGGGGTGAGTGAGGACCTGTTGGGCGTCGCCCAGCTCAACAATTTGCCCGAGGTACATCACCGCCACACGGTCGCTCATATGGCGGACCACCGACACGTTGTGCGATATCAATACGTAGGTCAGATTTCTGCGTGCCTGTAGCGACACCAGCAGGTTGAGAATTTGCGCCTGTACGGAGATATCCAGCGCTGAAGTGGGCTCATCGAGGACGATAACATCAGGTTCTGACGATAACGCCCGGGCAATAGCAATTCGCTGGCGCTGCCCGCCGGAAAACGCGTGCGGTAAGCGGTCGAGATATTCAGGACGAATGCCCACCTGTCGTGCCAAATCCTCGGCAAGCATGCGTCGTTCACGCTCCGGGCTCCGTTTTTGGATCCACACCGGCTCGGTAATTATCCGCCACACCGGTAATCTAGGATCCAGCGATGAAAGAGGGTCCTGAAAGACCATTTGCATCCCGTTATGCTGTTTTTCACCACGGCGAGAATAGCTTCCCTGACTGGGTTTCAACATGCCCATCAGCAGTTGCGCCAGCGTACTTTTTCCACAGCCGGATTCGCCAACAATCCCCAGCGTTTCACCCTGGCGAATCTGTAAATCCAGACCGTTGAGCGCATGCACTCGTTCCGTAATCTTGCCAAGCCAGTTTTTACGCGCAGGAAAGTTGACATGAACATCCTGCAGCGCCAGTAAAAAATCAGACATGTGTTGTCTCCAGTTGCGGATACCAGCAGGCAGATTGTTGATCCGCGCCTCCCTGATTACTTAACGCAGGCGTTTCTTCACAACGAGGACCGGCGGCAAAGCAGCGCTCGCGAAACGCGCATCCGGCAGGTAAGCAGGTTAGGTTCGGCACGGTGCCGGGAATGGCGGGCAGCAATGCGCGCGGTTCGCCGTGTTCCGGTGCACATTTCAGCAAACCGATGGAATAGGGGTGCGTCGGGCGTTGAATAACGGTTTGCGTCGGGCCACTCTCAATCACGCTCCCGGCATACATGACATACAACCGGTCGCACAACTGTGAAACCACCGCCATATCATGACTGATAAATAACACGGCTGTTCCGCTGGCGCGTGCTTTTAACTTCAGCAAACGCAGCACCTGCAGTTGCACCGTGACGTCCAGCGCGGTGGTTGGTTCATCGGCAATGATAAGCTCCGGCTCGCACGAAAAAGCCAGCGCAATCATCACGCGTTGGCGCATCCCGCCGGAAAGCTCAAACGGAAAACGTTTCATGACCTCCGGCGCATCCGGGATTTGCATCTCTTCGAGTAGAGCGACGGCTTTCTGGCGGGCATCCGTGCGGCTTAATGCCTGATGATGGCGGATCACTTCCACCATTTGCTGGCCGATGCGGCGAGTCGGATTCAGTGCCGTCATGGGCTCCTGAAAGATCATCGCGACGCGCGCGCCGCGCCATTGGCGCATTTGTTTCTCACTGGCGTTGAGCACATCTTCACCCAGCAGCGAAACGCGTCCCTGGTGAATACGATAGCTTCCTTCCGGTAGCAGACGCATGGTGAGCATGGCGGTTACGGACTTACCGGATCCGGATTCACCCACCACGCCAACGATTTCTCCGCGGTTGATGTGCAGTGATACATGGTTCAGCGCGTGCACATCAGCTTTATAGCCGGGAAAACTCAGATGCAAATCTTCGATTTCCAGTACGGGTTGTGTCATGACTGTTTTCCTCCGGCTTTCGGATCCAGCAGATCGCGAATACCATCGCCAAAGAGATTAAAGCCCACGGCGGTAATCAGAATGGCGGCGCCGGGAAAAGCACAATACCACCACTGATCAAGCACGTAATTGCGGCCAATTGCGACCATCGCGCCCCATTCAGCGCTGGGCTGCTGCGCGCCCAGACCAATAAACCCGAGCGTGGCGGCCATCAGGATCGCACTGCCGATATCCAGCGATGCCTGCACAATGAGCGGCGGTAGAGAATTGCGTAAAATGTGCCAGCTAATCAGATGCCAGCGTGAAGCGCCGTAGGTCCGGGCAGCCTGTACATAAGTAAACTGGCGCACCACTAACGTCTGACCGCGGGCGAGGCGTACATAGAAAGGGATACGGACGATTGCAATCGCCAGCATGGCGTTAAACAGGCTGGGACCCAGCGCAGCGGCCAACGCCATCGTCAACACCAGCGAAGGAATGGACAGCATAATGTCCATCATCTGCATAATTATTGCGTCGGCCCGCCCGCCCATGACACCCGACAAGCAGCCCAGCAGTGATCCCAGTCCTCCGGCGATACCCACTACCACCAGGCCCGCAACAACAGATTGCTGACTTCCTACCAGAACGCGGCTGAACAGATCGCGGCCGACTTCATCGGTTCCAAACCAGTGAGCGGCTGACGGGGGCAGCAGGCGCGCACTCAAATTGATGGCATTCGGATCGTGGGGTGTTATCCACGGCGACAGCACCATCAACAGCAGTATCAGTATGATGATGACCCCGCCAACCAGCGTCAGCGGGCTACTTTTCATCATCCAGAACAGCCTGGCCCAGTCCGTGCGGCGGCGTGCTGTCTGAGGGGCGGTCGGTGTTTCTTGTGTGAGCATCATTCAGCACCTCCACGTCCAATTCGAGGGTCTACCCACAGATAGAGTAAATCCACCACCAGGTTGACCAGCACATAGGCGAACGAGACCACCACCGCAAATCCCATTACCGCCGGGAAGTCGAGCGCCTGAATTGAAGTCACCACCCAGGCGCCCATGCCTGGCCAGGCAAAAACCGTTTCGGTTAATACCGCACCGTAGAGCAGATCGCCCAGCGCCAGGCCGAGGACGGTGATTGATGGGATGAGTGCGTTAGGCAATGCATAGCACAGCACGATGTACCAGCCTGGTAACCCGCTGGCGCGGGCGGTACGAATGTAATCTTCACTCAGCTGCTCCAGCATGGCGGAACGAATCTGACGGGCAACGATCCCGAGATGTACAAAAGCCAACGTCAGCGATGGCAAAATCAGGTGCTGAAGCGCATTGAAAAAGACTTCGCCGTTGCCTTCCAGCAGTGCATCAATCAGGTAGAAACCGGTGACGTGAGCAGGTGGATCCAGCCAGTCGTCTAAACGTCCACCGCCGGGTAAAATTTGCAGATGACCGTAAAACAGCACGATAACCCCCAGCCCCAACCAGAATGCAGGTGTGGAGATACCGGTAATTGCCATTAACCGAACAAGGTGATCGAGCCAGCGGTTACGCCAGACCGCAGATAAAATACCCAGCGGGATACCTATCACCAGTGCCAGCAACAAAGAGCAGAAAGCCAATTCAAGGGTCGCGGGAAAGAAGATGCGCAGCTCATCCAGTACCGGACGCCCGGTGCGAATAGAGGTGCCTAAATCGCCGTGAAAAATGTCGCTGACATAGCGAAAAAACTGGACATACAGCGGCTGATTCAGCCCCAGCTGTTGGCGAATATT
Organism: Citrobacter sp. A316; assembly: GCF_002042945.1. NCBI lineage: Bacteria > Pseudomonadati > Pseudomonadota > Gammaproteobacteria > Enterobacterales > Enterobacteriaceae > Citrobacter > Citrobacter sp. A316. The sequence goes on along the minus strand of NZ_MVFZ01000005.1, from coordinate 241,571 downwards.
TTCGACAATTTCATCGCTGGCACGGTCGCCCGCCAGCAGCCGCGCGGGGTCGCCAGGTATCAGGTGTGAAATAATAAAGGTGATTACGCAAACACCGATAACCACCAGAATAAGTCCCCAGCATCGCTGGCGTAAAATACTCCAGAACGTCATTAGCTTCCCCTTGCGGAGCCAGAGCGGCTCCGCATAAACGTGGCTTATTTACTCATGGTGGAGATATTGAAGACCTGTTCCAGCATGGGGTTGAATACAAAACCTTTGACGTCTTTGTTCATCGCCAGCTGATAGTTTTTCTGGAATAAATAGACGTAGGCCGCTTCATCAATCACGATGGTTTGCGCCTGCTGGTAGTCATTGGTTCTGGCCACCTGATCGGTCGTGGTCAGCGCACTACGCAGCAGCTTATCGACCTCACCGTTTTCATAGAACGAACGGTTACCCGGCAAGCCTTTCTTATCTGACTCAAACCAGTAGTTCATAAACATGTACGGGTCGGCGAAGTCCGGACTCCAGTTGCCAATGGCTATGTCGTAATCGCCTTTACCCACGCGGTCACGCATGGTGGCGTTTGCCAGTTTTTCCAGTTTCACCTTAATGCCCAGTTTGCCAAGGCTTGCCTGGGTGGCGAGCGCGATAGGTTCCCAGTTAGGGTCATTATCGGAATAGAGGAAGCTCAGGCTTTCAGGTTTGGTGGCAACTTTGTCCAGGGCCGCTTTGGCTTTGGCTTCATCAAAGCTGTACTGCATGGCCTTATCGTCAAAACCCCACATGCCTTCCGGGATCGGGCCACGCATTTGCTTTCCATTGCCGCTCAGAATCCCGTTGACCATGCCTTTATAATCGGTGGCCCACGAGATGGCGCGGCGTAAATCCACCTGATTGAGCGGGGCTTTACTGTTGTTGAGATACAGATAGGTCACGCGCAATGAGGGATAATCCGCCACGTTCACTTTGCCTTCCTGTTTCAAAGCGGCAAGCTGGTCAACAGGCAGCGCATCGGCAATGTCGATATCACCACGCGACAGTTGCAGACGACGGGAGGCGCTTTCACCAATGATTTTGACTGAGACACGCTTAAATGTCGGTTTCGCCCCGGAATAATGCGGGTTCGGCACCAGCACCAGCTGTTGTCCTTTTTGCCAGCTCTTCAGCATGAAGGGACCAGAGCCTGCCGTGTTCTGTGCAAGGAATCCGCGAGCATCGTCTGCGGCATGCTCTTTTAAGATGGCCGGGTTAATGATTGAGGCACCGTCATTTGCCAGCGTATACAGAAACGGGGCAAACGGCTGGCTGAGAGTAAATTTCACCGTGTTGTTATCAATAACGTCGACCTTCAGATCCTTCGGGAAAGCCTCCGCCGGTCCCTGACCAATTTTGAGCAAACGTTCAAAGGATTGCTTTACCGCATCTGCCGTTACCGGTGTTCCGTCAGTGAATTTGGCATCGTTTTTCAGGGTAAACGTCCACTCTTTCTGATCGTCAGAGGCTTTCCAGCCGCTGGCTAAATCACCTTCAACTTCCGTGGAGCCTTTACCTCCGTCGGTTTTGTATTGAACCAACCGCTGGTAAGAGGGATAGGTGACCGTCCAGTCATTGTTATCGATGGTCACGGCGGGGTCGAGCGTCTGCGGATCGGCGGCTTTACCAATCACCAACATATCTTTGGGAACGGCAGCCTGTGCGGCGGGCAGGGCAAACGCTAACGCAACGGCTATCAGAGCGGGGCGGAAAAACGTGTTTAACGCAGGTGTAGTCTTCATAACCAGGCTCCAGAATTAAAGGGGATGTTGTGTTGTTATAGACGTGACAGTGTAACAATTTATTTGATCGTCAAGCAGCGGGTAACGGGCGGCATCAGGTAATTCAAAATGCCACCATTCGCTGTTAATCCCGACAAAACCACCACCAAACATAATGGCATTAAGCAGCAGGCGGTTACGCTGCGCTGCCGGGGGAACCGAGGGGTGCCAGGCATGGGATCGGTCGTGCATTTCATCAAAACCGGCCCCCATATCAAGGAGATGGCCGCGATCGTCCATTAACGTAACGTCAATGGCCGTTCCGCGACTGTGATTGGAACCAATTGCGACATCGACAACATACTGTGGGTCGGGACAGGCATTCCACAGTATCGCCTGCGCCTGCTGGGGGCGATACGCGTCGTACACCACCAGCGACAATCCCGCCAGTTGCGCAATGCTGATGCTTTTAGCCAGCGCGGTTACCGCCTCGGTATGCAACAGGCAACGCGCTTCCCGGTAGATAGGTGCGCCGGTAATGTTGTCGGCAGTAGCGTATTTAAGATCGATATGCAGCGACGGAAATATCACCGACAGATCGACCAGTTCTGGGAGTTCTGACATAGCACGTTTCCTGTTTATTGTTCGAATTGACCAAATTGTTGTTGTAACTGGCGATTGGTTTGCAGGCGTCCTGCGAGGGCGTCACCCAATTGCGCCACCACCGCAGAAAGTAATAAGTTGAACAGACAGCTCACCGGTGCCAGTGAGTCCCAGAAATGTCCGGTGTCGGTTTTTACCTGAAGTGAATCAATGGAATAATCCCTGGCCCATGGGCACCACACATCGGTAATGAGCGCCAGCGGAATACAGCGTTCTGTGGCGACGCGGCAATATTGTCGCGAAATAGCGGAGTAGGCGCGCATATCGGTAATAACCACGTAAGGCTGGCTGAATCCCGAGTTCAGCGACTCAACCCAACTGCCGGAAAGGCCTTCGGAGTAGCTGACTTTAGGTCGCAGGTATTCCAGGTGACTAAAAAAGGCGTTGGCGATCCCGCGGGTGGACTGGATCCCGAGGATGTAAACGGCTTCCGCATGCGCCAGCTGCTGTGCAATGCGTAGAAACGTCTCACCCTGAGCAAGTTGATAGACGTGGGTAATAGCGTCGATCTCCAGCAACAGTGACTGATGCGCCCGATCCGGCAGGCTTTGTTGCTGGTGCCAGGAGTCCAGTCGTTCATTCATTCCCCAGGGTTGATACGGAACAACGGGTAGCTCACGCAGACTGGCTTTTGCATCCTCAAGATTACGAAAGCCCAGTTTACGCAGATAACGTCCGACGGTAATGCCGCTGGTTCCGGTTGCTTTAGCGATGCCATCCGCGGTTTCAAATGGGATCTGCACAGCATGGGCTAACAGCCACCCAGCCACGCGCTTTTCGCTGGGCGTCAGATGGCTAAAGGTTTGCTCTATGCGGGTAAATAACTCTGGTTTGGCTGTCATTACCTTCTCGCTGTTAGTTGTCTGTCAGATTCCGTATCTCTGTTAGCGAATTAACAATGCAGGACGCGTGCCATGTCAGTAACAGCGGCTCGCCGGGCTGCTTTTGTTAAATCCCAATCCATATTCATTAACTAATGATCAACATTTGTGCAGCGTAGTTCAGTTTTGGTGCAACGGCAGGGGAAGCGGGGTATGAATCTGCTGATTTCGTCGTAACGATCACATTGTGGGCAACATTTGTCCCTAAGACATAAGAATCAGTAATGGGAAATATAAATTTCAGCCATATCAATAACCGCAATCTTTATTCTTATAACGGTAAGGGTATTATTTTTCACGAGCTACATTAACGGTGTTAAGCGCAAGTGTAGATATTATTAATATTATACATGGAGTACTACAATGAATAAATTCTCCCTTTCTACAGCAGGTATTCTGGTCGCAGCGCTGTTAACCAGTGTCAGCGTCAATGCAGCAACAGATAACGCTAAAACTGAAGTGACTCCGAAAGGCATGAACTGCCAGGAGTTTATTGATTTGAACCCACAAACTATGGCTCCGGTGGCCTTCTGGGTGCTCAATGAAGACGAAGACTTCAAAGGTGGCGATTACGTAGACTATAACGAAACCGTTACGACCGCAGTTCCTCTGACCGTTGAACTTTGTAAGAAACATCCGCAGAGTGAATTAAGTAAAATAAAAGACGAAATCAAAAAAGAATTATCCAAATAAGATTAAGTTGTTATTAAAACCCAGCCAAAGTGCTGGGTTTTGTTATTTGTGACGCTGTCACTTATTTGTTTTGCAATACTTAAGAAAACTTTATAAAGATATAAACGCCTGTGCCGATACTGGATAAAAGTTAGCCTTTTGCAGAAGGAGTTTGTATGGCCTGGTATCCTACTCGTATTTCAACGCGTTTAACCATCGGCGGCATTCTGCTGCTTGCAGTAACGACCCTTGTTATCGTGGTAATTATGCTCTGGCGCGGTCAGCCGCGTGTCGTTGAAATCAACACCGCCCTGATCGAAGAAACAGGGCAAGGTTTAACCCGTCAGTTGAGTACCGTATTGTCCCGAATTGAAGGTGAGACCGTCAGTCTGTCGCGACTGGCTGAAGTGTTGCCTAACGATGAATCTTTGTACCAAAGCGTCGTTCCGCATCTTATTGGTGAAGGTAAAGACTCGATTATTACTGGCGGGGGCATCTGGCCAGAACCAGACGCCTTCAGCGCAGGTGTGGAGAAAAGAAGCTTTTTCTGGGCGCGTAATGCTGAAGGAAAGCTGGTGTACTCCAACGACTATAACGTTGAAGGATCAAGTGGATACCACAATGAAAGCTGGTATCAGCACGCCAAAGGGCAATCACAAAACAACTGCCTGTGGTCTGATGTTTACCAGGATGCCAGTTCTGGCGTCAACATGGTGACATGCAGCGTGCCTTATCAACAGGCGGGCAAGTTTGCCGGTGTCGCTACCACCGATATCCGTCTGGATAACGTCGCCACTTTCATGCAGCAGCAGGGAAACAGCACCGGCGGTTACGCGTTTGTGGTAGACAAGCAGGGACAAATTCTCTATTTCCCGCAGGCCGACCTGGCCAAACATAAAACCATTAACGATTTGGCGCAAAGCGCGCAGTGGCTTATCCCGGTGCAAAACGGTCTGAAATCTTTGCGCCCGACAGATGGGGTGAAGACTATCACGCTGGCAAACGACAACGTCCTGAATACAGCGTCACAGGTAATGCTGTTCCCGATGCCAGATACCGGCTGGGTCGTAGGGCTTGCGACACCAGAATCACGTATTGTCGGTCTTGCCAAAGTGATGATGCAGGACGTTCTGGAAGTATTGATCCCTATCATGACGCTGTTGCTGGTGGGATCATGGCTGGTGGTTCGTCGACTGATTTCACGTCTTGATGATACTCGTCAGGCACTTGATGACATCGCGCAGGGAGAAGGCGATCTTACCCGTCGGCTGGATGTTCGTGGCAAAGACGAGATTTCGGCTATCGCCGAGGCGTTTAACCTGTTCGTCGATAAAATCTCGGCCATCCTGATCACCGTCAGAAGCAGTAGCACAGTGGTGGCGAATAACGCTGTTAGCCTTGCTGACAGTAATATGGAGCTTTCATCTCGCGTAACGCAGCAGGCCGCTGCGCTGGAAGAGAGTTCGGCGGCTATGGAGCAGTTAAATGCGACCGTTCATCAAAACGCCAGTAATACACAACTGGCGGATGAGCTATCCGATAGCACCGCGCAAACGGCCAACCGCTGCGGCGATGTGATGCAAGGCGTGATCTCTACGATGGATAACGTCAGCGCCTCATCCGGCAGAATGGTGGAAATTGTCGCGGTCATCGACAGCATTGCGTTCCAGACCAATATTCTCGCCCTGAATGCCGCGGTTGAAGCCGCCAGAGCAGGTGATGCTGGCAGAGGGTTTGCTGTCGTAGCCTCAGAAGTGCGCACGCTGGCTCAGCGCAGTGCCACTGCTGCCCAGGAAATTAAAGTGCTGATTGATGAATCCGTTTCTCATGTAGGTAGCGGAAGTCAGCAAATCCACACTGCCGGCGAACGTCTGGGAGAACTGGTCAGCAATGTGCGTCAGGTGCGCCAGTTGATGGGGGAAATACGCGTTGCGGGTGAAGAACAACGTAAGGGCGTTTCCGAAGTCACGCTGGCCGTTACCGAAATGGACAGCACCGTTCAGCAAAACGCCTCATTAATTGATGATGCCGCAGCACGGACGCAGGCGCTGAAAGAAGAGGCGGAACAGCTGGCAATGCTGGTTTCGTCATTCAGACTACCTGAGCCTTCCGTTGCCTGATAACGACATCATATCCGGGGGCAGACCTTGCGCCCGGATAATTCCAGTATAATGCCCCTTAAGTAAGATTTTCCGTTTTAACTCCCTTTTATTGTGTCTTATAAGATTTTGAACTCCACTTCACTTAACTCTATAATATTGGGTGTAAAGTCGGTTTTATCCCAATAAGAGCCAATATTATGGATTTAACGCTAAATACTGCAGCTGATATCGTCAAACTGCTTTGCGACAGATTACGTAAAGAACGACTCGCGCGGCAAATGACGCAGGCTGATGTTGCAGCGCGTTCAGGTGTCGGTGTGAATACCGTTTCGAATCTGGAAGCGGGTAAAAATGTAGGATTTGAGAATCTGGTCAAAGTCGCAATGGTGTTAGGCTATGGCGATGCACTGGAGGGGTTATTCAAACCCAGGATTGATAGTCTGGATGACATTTTGCGTTACGAAAAGAGCGCAACGCGCCAGCGGATCAAAAGGAAAAATTCTGATGCCTGAACAAGTTGATGTCTTCTATGAAGGTTGGGGTGAAAAATGGCTGTGGGGAAAACTGGTGTCTTCCACAGCCCTGACCGGACGTCCGTTGATCGCCTTTGAATACAGTGAAGATGCCTTACGTAAGGGCCTGGAACTGTCCCGACTGATGTTACCGCTGAACGGTCCCCGTTTGCGCAGGGATTTCCCAGCTCATCAGTTGGGATTACCCGGACCGGTCTATGATTCACTACCTGACGGCTGGGGCATGCTGTTGATGGACCGATTATTTAAACGCCGCGGACTCAACGCAGCACGCATAGGTCCATTAGAGCGTTTAACCTGGGTCGGCAACAACGCGATGGGCGCCATGACATTCCAGCCAGTTCAGTCAGATGTCGAGATGCTGTCAAAAGAGGATGTTCCTCTCGAACAACTGGCCGCTGAGGTTCAGGAAGTCCTGAGCGGCGAAGGCGGAGAATTCTTGCAAAAACTGCTCCAGATGGGCGGTTCGCCACAAGGAGCAAGGCCTAAGGCGCTACTTTATCGTGACACTGTCACGCATAAATTCACCACGGTGCCGCTACCCGGGAGCGAAAGCTGGCTGATTAAATTTCCCGCCAGGCATGAGCATGCTGAGGTATGTGCCATCGAAGCGGTTTATGCTGAATGCTTGCGCCAATGTGGGATCACCACGCCCGATACGGCGTATTTCAATCTGCCCGGCGGACAGGCGGCATTTGCCACTCGCCGTTTCGACCGTGACCAGTCGACACGAATTCCTATGCAGAGTCTGGCGGCACTTACCGGGGCAAATTACCAGATCCCCGGTGCTTTAGACTACCGGGATTTTCTGCGCGCCACGCAGATTTGTACCAATGATGTCAGAGAAAAGGCAAAAGCGTTTGAGCGCGTGGTTTTCAACGTGGCTTTTAACAACCGCGACGATCACCCGAAGAATTTTGCCTATTTAATGTCAGCCGATGGAAACTGGACTCTGGCTCCGGCTTACGACGTCACCTGGTGCGAAGGGCCTGGTGGGTATCACCAAATGGACGTGCTGGGAGAGGCGCTGGATATCGAAAGAAAGCATCTTCAGTCGCTTGGCGTTCAGGAAGCTGAGTTATCTGCTGACCATGTGAGCGGCATAATCGAAAAAGTCTGTCACTTTGCCACGGCATTGAGCGCTATCGCCAGGGACAAATATCCCGATCAGATAACGCAATCCACGTTGAAGACGATTCAGAAACAAATTGATGATAATGTCCGCCGGTTAATGTCCCGGTAACGCAGATACAGCCGCTACACTTAGCGAAGAATTAAATCTGAGTGGGGCAACGTTATGGCTGAATTTGTCTTGAATATGCTGCAACACACACCGGTTTGGGTGTATCTGCTGTTTATCTTTCTACTGTACCGAGGGATTAAAGCCAGAACGCCCGCCACAGTTACGCTGGAAAAGCTGGCGCTGATCCCCGCTATTTTTCTTTTCTGGGATATCTACGATTTAATCACTTATCGCGACCCGACCCTCATTACGTATATCCAGTGGGCGATAGGTATTATCAGCGGCGCAATAATTGGCTACATGTTGATTAACCCCAGTCGTTTGAGTCGCAGTAGCGCACCGCGGAGTATTCAGCGTCCGGCAGATTATTCTGCATTGCCATTTATGCTGCTGGCATTCGGCGTTAAGTACGTACTTGGCGTACTTAACGCCATTGCCCCCGACGTTTTACGTCAACCCGCAATGAGCGCTCTGGCTATCATTACAGGCGGCATATTCGCCGGCGTTTTTGTGGGGAAATTTACCCGCTACGTGAGCGTCTGGCTCAGGCTTCCCGCTCAGGACAACCATTAACGTCCCCAACGATTGCGAATATAAGTCACAGCTTCCTGCGTTTGCGGTTGATTAAGGTAATCTTCGCGAAACAGGATCGTGCCGTTGATGTACGGTTCGGATTCGTTTAGATCGAGCTGCTTTTTCAGCTCCGGTACACCGCCTTTGACCGTCCAGTCAGGCTCTTTTCTCGATGGTTCACCGACTTTATACAGCGCTACACCAATGTAGAGGCGAGTGTTGGTTGATTTCACGACATCTGCCCACCATTTTGCCAGCACATCGTAGCGCGCTGCGTCTCGGGCAAAAGGCCAGTAGAGTTGCGGCGCGATGTAATCCAGCAAGCCTTGTTGCACCCAACGGCGGGTATCGGCATACGACTCATCATACGCTGCTGCGCCGCGCGTGTCGGAGCCAGCCGGATCGTGCGAACGGTTGCGCCATACCCCCGCAGGGCTGACACCGAATTCAACCTCAGGCTTGAGTTTCTTGATGGTCCGCGATACCTGGGCAATCAGCCGTTGCGTGTTATCGCGACGCCAGTCCGCTTTGGAAGCGAATCCCTGGCCGTATCTTCTGAAGGTCTGGCTGTCATTGAGCGCAGAGCCGGGAGACTCGGTATAGAAGTAATCATCAAACTGCACGCCGTCAACCGGGTAGTTCTCAACCACTTCCGCCACGATGCTGGTTATCCAGTCACGCACGTCGGGAATTCCGGGGTCTAACACAAAACGCTCGCCCGCGGTGCGGATCCAGTCCCGATGCAGGACGTAGACGCTGGACGGTGTTTGTGACAACGTGCTGTTTAATTCAGTGACCGTCGAAGGTTTGGTGTTTACGGACACGCGATAGGGGTTAAGCCAGGCATGAACTTTCATTCCGCGCTTATGCGCTTCATCGAGCATAAACTGCAGCGGATCGTAACCTGGATCCTTGCCAATCGTGCCAGTCAGGGTATCTGACCACGGTAGGATCTTTGACTTCCACAATGCGGTCCCATCGGGCTTAACCTGGAAAAAAACGGTGTTAATACCCAGCCGTTTCAGGTTGTCCAGCTTATCCGTCAGCGCTTTTTGCTGCTGGCTGATGCGCACGGCAGGCGAACTGATGTTCACGGATGAGATCGGCGGCCAGTCAAGACGTGAAACCGTCGCCAGCCAGATCCCGCGCACTGGCTCCTTGCTCTGCTGGGGTTTGCTCACCGGAGGTTGCTCAGTGGTTTTGGGGCCGGGCGGTTGTGAAGAACAGCTGCCAAGTAACAACATACTGCCCACAAGTACAGCAAACCATTTCATGTTGGTCAGCGGTAGTCTGGCACGAGAACGGGCGAGAATCTTCGCCAGTTTTTTCTGATAATTTCCTGAAAAGAAACCGGATTCTGCCATCTGACTTTGCTCTTATTTCTTCTTATTGCGGCTGTTAGCCCAAGGGTCGAAGGCCGGTTCGGGGGTGTTGTTTGAGGACTGGTCATGCAGCGAATCAAGGTACAGCGCTTCGACTTCTGCCCGCGCCCACGGCGTACGGCGCAGAAACTTCAGACTGGATTTAACGCTCGGTTCATTTTTAAAGCAGTTGATATTAATGCGTTGCGCCAGCTCAGCCCAACCATAACGTTCAACCAGGGCATTGACCTGCATTTCTAGCGTCACGCCATGTAAAGGGTCTTTAGAATTATGAGCATTCATATGAAGTCCAGTTCAGTGGTTCCAGATTTTGTCAGTAGTGAGACGGGAAGAAGGTTACAAGAAAGCAAAGCTGCCAGCAACGGCAGAAAGCGGTATGGCGCGACAAGCCGTACGCCATACCGGCAATGGATGGATCAATACTCTTTAAAAGCCAGTTCCAGACGGGCAATCAACGGTTTAAACAGGTAACTCATCAGGGTTCGTTCACCGGTCTTGATCGTCACGCTGGCGGGCATTCCCGCTTTAATTTTGTAATCGCCCAGCAAACGCGCGCCCTCTGCTGAAACCTGTACTTCCGCAAGGTAGTAAGGCTGCTGAGTGGCTTCATCAATTAAGCGGTCCGCAGAGATAGTCAGAACCCGGGCCGGAACCGACGGTAACAGCGCGTGGTTAAGGGCAGGGAATAGCACATCAACGGTTAAACCGGGGACCAGTTTATCAATGGCATGTACGGGTATTTTGGCATCGATTTGCATCGGTTGTCCGGCGGCAACGATATCCATAAGATGTTCGCCGGGTTGAATGACGCCGCCCACGGTACTGACTTTAACATCCAGCACGATACCGTTAATCGGTGAGCGGATCTCGGTGTTATCCAGCTCGTGACGGGTGGACACCAGTTCATCCTCCAGCATTGCCACTTCTTTTTGATTTTCCGTCAGTTCAGACTCAACTTCACGTAAATATTGATGACGCACCTGGTAGGCTTTAATTTTTAATTCGTTTTGCTGCGATTTCAGTTTGGCAATGTTAAGAATATCTTCTGAAACGCTGCCAGATATTTCTGCCGCCTCGCGCTCCAGCACCAGTAATTGCGCTTTGGGATAATAGTTTTTTTCACTCAGCGCACGAATAGCCCCTAACTCCCGGTTAATCAGAGAAAACTGGTGGTCGCGATAGCCTTTTATTTTATTGAGATTATCCGTTTGTCCTACCAGACCATCGAGCGTTTCCTGAATCATCGACAGTTCATCCTGAACCGTTTTGCGACGGGTATCGAAAAGTTTGGCCTGCAAATTTCTGACTTCTGCCAGCCTTTTATTGCCAGACAATTGCTGCGTTAGCGTAGTATTAAAGACGATCGCATCGAGGCCATCGCGTTCTGCTAACAGGCGATCTTCGATACTTTTTGCAGAGATATATTGGGCATTTAACGCGCTGAAACGCATTTCAAGCTGCATTTTATCCAACCGGACGAGGACCTGATTTTTCTTCACCAATTCGCCTTCTTTGATAAAGATATCCGTTACCCGACCGCCGCTCAGATGCTGAATGGTTTTGCGGTTACTCGATACGGTTACCGTACCATCGGCGACCACGCCCGCATCTAATGGAGCTTGCACTGCCCAGAGGATAAAACTACCGACACCAAGCACAATGACAATCACGCCCCGGATAATCGGCGACCAGATATTGGTATCTACGCCAGCAGAGGCCGCGTTCTCAGATTTCTTTTTCATCTTCATGCCTCGCGTTGCTGTTCAGAAGTGGATGGAGAAGGCGTAGCCACCGGCTTCAGTACGTTGGCCTGACGCAAATGAGCAAAAACTTGATCGCGGGTACCAAACTCCTGTATAGCGCCATCGTTAAGCAGCAAAACCTTATTGACCACGCCGAGCAGCGTCGGGCGATGTGAGATAATGACGGTAGTTTGTCCCTGTGTACGCAGGGTGTTGATGGCTTTAACGAGTGCAAATTCGCCCGCATCATCAAGATTGGCATTCGGTTCATCAAGCACGATAAACGCAGGGTTGTTATACACGGCGCGCGCCAGACCGATGCGCTGCCGCTGCCCGCCGGAGAGCTGGTATCCACCTGCGCCCAACAGCGTGTCATAACCTTGTGGCAATCGCAGGATCATCTCATGAACGCCTGCCAGTAATGCGGCGGCGACGATAAGCTCACTGTCATTCTGCGCGAAGCGGGCAATGTTTTGCGCGATGGTACCGTCAAACAGTTCCACATCCTGCGGCAGATAGCCAATAGACGGGCCCAGCAGCGCTTTATCCCACTGACAAATATCTGCGCCGTCTAATCTGACTTTCCCTGATAACGGTTTCCAGACGCCAACCAGAACCTTTGCCAGCGAGGTTTTCCCTGAGGCTGAGGGGCCGATAATCCCCAGCACTTCACCTTGCTCCAGCTGGAATGAGATATTACGCAGTAGCGGGGAAGGCTGGCCGGGGGCTGCAGCGAAGACGCTTTCGACGCTGATGTTGCCATTCGGACGCGGCAGGGTCAGTACCTCTTTCGGCGCCGGATACTCCTTCAGCAAGGTTGAGAGCTGATGCCAGGCGCTACGAAATTGCACGAACTGCTTCCAACTGCCAATAACTTGTTCTACCGGGTTGAGGACGCGGCCAAGAATGATCGAGGCGGCAATCATCAAGCCCGGAGTAATATGGCCGCCAATCACCAGTAACGCTCCGGCCCCCAGCGCAATCGACTGTAGCAACACCCGCACAAAGCGGCTGAGACTGCTTAACCCGGCCGTTTTGTCGGCAATCTGCGTTTGTAGCGCCAGCACTTTGTTATGCTGCTCCTGCCAGTTGGACTTCAGAGTCGAGAGCATTCCCATCGCCTCAATGGCATCGGCGTTTTGCAACTGTTTATTCAGTTTACTGGCATTGTTAATGGTTAAGGCGTGCGCTTGCTGAATCGGGCGTTTGGTAGAGATTTCAGATACCAGCGTCAGAATAAATAATAATGTTATTCCGCCGAGAGAAAGGTATCCCAGAAGGGGATGGACCAAAAAGGCGATGAACAGATATATCGGCGTCCAGGGAATATCCAGTAAGGCGAACAGACTATTCCCGGAAAGAAACTGACGGATCTGATCCAGTTCGGCTAAAGATTGCGCCGGGTTGTTATCACCGGTAACCATCTTTCTTTTAAAGGCTGCGTTAAAGACCAACTGACTTAGCTTTATATCCAGCCTGTTGCCAAGCCTGACCATAACCTGCGCGCGGGCAGATTCAATCATGGCAATAACGATGTACAAGCCGACAATCAATAAGGTTAACATTAACAGCGTGGTGGTATTTTTACTGACCAGCACACGGTCGTAAACCTGTAGCATATAAATTGCCGGCGCCAGCATAAGCATATTAATCACACAACTAAAAAACAACAGAATCAGAAAAGTGGGTTTCGTTCCCTTTAATGCATCATTCAGTTCTGTTGGCGTATGCTGGCGCGACATAGTCTTCTCCTTATACGATCAATGAACTATTGCCATTGTTGCTGGCAAGGGTGGTGGGCATTTCCAGATAAAAGTCACCAATATTCACGGTGGTCGAATTGACGCCCACCAATGTGATGGTATCTGTACCGATAGTCACAATGGTGTTGCCATTGTTTCCGGTGATAGACACGCTGCTGGCAAAGTTACCCGCGTTGATACCTAACAAGACGAGATCAAGGAAGTCCTGCCCGCCGTTGGGGTTACTGTCAAAACCGTTAATTCGGTCCTGCCCAAAGTTGGCGCCAAAGGCGAAGATATCGCTCCCGGCACCACCGTCCAGAATGTCGTTACCTTCCTGACCATTGAGAATATCGTCCCCGCTACCGCCGGAGAGGGTATCCGCACCCGCACCGCCAATCATGACGTCGTTGCCAACTCCACCTTGCAGGTTATCAGCGCCATCTCCGCCATCGAGGAAGTCATTCCCGATACCACCAAACAACTGGTCGTTACCGCCCATACCAAACAGATAGTCGTTACCAGAACCGCCCGTAATGGTATTCGCAATGGCATTACCGGTACCGATAAAGCTGCCGCTACCGGTAAATACCAGTTCTTCCACGTTATTGGTGAGGTCGTAACTGCTAAGGTTGGTTCGGACAATGTCCGTGCCGCCATTCACACCTTCGATAACTACATCACCGAAATCATCAACGATGTAGGTATCATCGCCCGCGCCGCCGGTCATACTGTCGGCACCAAGCCCACCATCAAGCGTGTCATTACCGGCATCACCTTGCAGAATATCTTGCCCAGCCTGACCAGAGAGGTTGTCGTTTCCCGCACCGCCGATGAGCAGATCGTCACCTGCACCGCCGAGTAAGGTGTCATTACCCCCTTCACCGCGCAGGATATCGCTCCAGGCAGTACCGACGAGGGTGTTAGCCCCGTTGGTACCAACAATCAGATCGCCCACGGGTTGGGTGGTGGTCGACGTCAGGACAACAGGGGGATTGCCTTCATCGTCGACGACAGTAACGACCACCTGCAATGTTCTGCCGACCATAGCCTGGCCCGGCGTATACGTAGCGGATGTCGCGCCGTTAATATTGACGAATCCGATTGGCGAACTCATTCTCCATTGATAAGTGAAATTACCGCCGCTCAGACCATCAGCGTCAGCAATGCCTGAAACCACCGCGGTCAGCGTCAGGCTTTCAGTTGGGGTGAGGTCGTTAATTACCGGCACACCGGTCGTGGCCTGATTTCGCGGTAGGATCGCCTGAGTTTGTGCCGACACCAGGGTTTCAGCGTCGCCCATGCGGTCATTAAAACTGGCTACTACACGCAACGGTGCACCCTGAATAGCGGCAGGCACTCTGAATTCAAGGCCTGTTGCCTGATCTCGCCATTGGCCGTTGACGAATGCTTGCCAGGTCATGGTGATGGCCACATCTGCCGCCAGCCCGTTACCATCCAGCAAGTTCGCCGCGTTGACGCGCAGCAGGTCGCCCACCGAAGGGTTAGGATTGCTGATGGTAAGATCGCCCGTCGCTTGCTGCGCCGTCACCCACAGCTGCTTCCCATCGCCAAACTCCAGTTTTTCGATGTTCAACAGACGGTCAATGCCATCATTCAGGTTCAGCGCGGCATCCGGCGTAGCGTGATCGACGCGCAGGCTACCGTCCGCCATACGGGTAAAGACATAGTTGCTGCTAACATCACGGTACACCGCGACGTCAGTTTCCGTGCCGTTACCTTCATGCAGGATTTCTCGCACAATCGATAGCTGATTCGGTTTCAGCGTGCCGGCCAGCATGTACGATTTCAGTTCGGCCATACCTTCGGCGCTGGTGAGTCCCGCCATACCTGTAACGGCAATACGAACGTTGAGCCATGCATCACCATCAATGATATCGTTACCGGCTTTACCCATAATGCGGTCGCTACCACCACCGCCGAGTAAAATATCGCTACCATCATCAGGGTTTAGTAGCACCGCGTCCGGATTTGTAGAACGCTCTACGCCGAGAATAGCCTGTAAACCGTTGATCCGGTCCGCACCTTCCTGGGTCAGGTTGTTAGAGAGGGGAACGCCCTGAACAGGCGCAGTACCTATCGGCTGTTCTGTTCCGGTCAGGATATCGTCGTATTTCCAGCCCGACAGCCCTTCAACAAGATCAAAACGGTCGCGTAGAATAAACTCCTGCTGGTTGACGAAAATAGGGATCCCAAGGTCAGAGTTAGCGCCATTTGGGTCGCCTTTATGGATAGCCCAGTCGAAACCGGCCATGCCATTATTGCGCTGGATCCCCGCGCCCTGAACCATGATGTCGTCACCGGCTTCGCCATCGTAGTCGGTGTCGTTACCCTGACCGTTGAGGACATCGTGACCGATAATGGTACTGTTGAAGAACAACTCGGAGTTGTCACCCGCCAGCGTGTCAAACCCGTCGCCGCCTTCCAGCCAGTCATCGCCTTCGTTGCCCATCAGGAAATCACCACCCGAGCCACCAAGCGCAAAGTCGTTATCCTGACCCGAGAAGACCTCCTGCGCATCTTCGCCGACCACCACGAAGTCGCTACCGCTGCCACCAAAGACCAGATCGTTTCCGTTACCGGAGAAGATAACGTCATGTCCGGCATCACCGTGCAGGAAGTCCGCATCACCCACAGGCGTACCGGTATCGGTAATAATGTCATCACCGTCACCGCCATGGACCACATCTGCTTCGTCGCCGCCGTCAAGTCGGTCATCTCCGCCATCGCCCCACAGACTGTCGATCCCTTTACCGCCGATTAACGTATCGTTGCCTGCCGTCCCTCCAAGCACCACATGCCCATCGCCGGTATATTTCAGATACCCACCATCGGCAAAACTATCGCCGTCAACATCCGCACCTGGGTCGCGACGCACCAACAACGGCGAGAGCAGATCCTTCAGCGGATTACCCCATTTCGGGTCAATTTCCGTTTGCAGCACGCGGTTCACTTCAAAAATATGGTCCGGTGTCTGGAACAGGTTAGCGGGCAGGTGGGAGGAGCCTTCATCACCAAGATCGCTGTTACGCATTACCAGCGCGGAAAACGAGTTGGCCTCCAGCTCATTGAGTAAGTTCAGCCCCTGAACGCGGCTCAGATAGTAGAAACGATCGCCGTCCTGAAGCATTTCCATTTGCGTTTCAAAGACGAAGTTGAAGGTTGAACCGAGCATGCCGCCAAATTCATTTTTGCGCTCTGCCAGCCCGCCAATCCAGAAATCGACCATATTCAGGCCGGTCTCTTTGGTTGCCCACGCTCCGGTACTGTTAAAGAAATCCATCGCATCCGCAGGTGGGGCATTGCTGGCGTCGCCAAACAACAGGAAGTTAACCGCTGCACGCTTACCTTCGAGGCTGGTGGCGTTGAGGATCAGTTCGTGCTGGCCATAGGCGGCCATAAAGTTAATGATTGAAGCGGGATTTTTCAGATAGGTAGTGAAGTCAGCCCAACTGGTATAAGGCTTCAGTTGACTATCACCGCTTAATGCAAAAAACTGCTCGCGAGCCTGGTTCAGCGTCGGCATTGCGGTATCACGGCCACGGGCTATATTAAGCGCACCTAAATCGAGGGGCAGGCCGATGAGATTATTACGCAGAGCATCGGTAATAAATTCATCAATTTCGTTACCCACCTGACGCGTCATACCACGCACAATTGCGCCAATAGCCTGATCGTCCGTGACGGTGGCCCCGTTGATTTGATTGAATGCTACTGGATTCAGGAATGCTGAAATCAGGTCAATATCACCGCTTTGCATATCAATGTCGGTACGCGCCACGGTTTCTGTCAGCATTGAATGCCCAAAACGGTAAACAACATGCGCAAACTCTGCAAAGATCAGCGGGTTAATATCCGCCGTGTTGGAGAAGACAAACGGATCGACGGCAGGTTGTACGGTACGGGCAAACTCCTCGAATACGAGGTGCTGATATTGCATTTCCGTGGAGAAGCGGCCTGCCTGGAATAGGTACTCGCCGTTCCATACCAGAGTATTGGTATCGGCAGGTAATTCCGTGATTTGATGGTTGGGCATCAACCACTGATTAATGAGGTCGATATCGCCGGTTTCCAGTAGAGTGGTTTTATACTGTTCAACCAGGCGGTTATGTTCGCTGTGAAAAACGGCGTGCACCGCGGTTAAACCTATATTTTCGTTCCCGCGCCCGTCACCGGTAATAAAGTGACGATCGAGCAGTTCGTTATCATAGGTTCCTGCCGGTTGCGGTCCTTCGCTGCCGATGGCGCTGTCATCATCTGCCAGCAGACCTGCTTTTGGCGCGGCGGTATGAGCGATGTCATCCAAAAACGCATGACCGGTACGGAACGTCTCCGGGGGTAACAGACCGCCGTTGGCTTCAACCAGCCCTCCGGTGGTCACAATCTGTACCTTTCCGTTTTCACTTAAAATCAAATTACCGTAGCGATCCGTTGCCAGCAGGGGAACATTAAATACGTCCTGATCGGTGAGTTTAATACCCAGCAGAGTTTCAGCCTGGTTTTTAACGTCGGCCCAGGTCGCCAGTCCACCGTTCGCACCGCCTAATAAATTCCCTGTAGGCTCAGGTTTCCCATCAATAATGACGTATTCGCGGATGAAAATCTGATGTGAAGGATGGGAGGTGTAGGTTTGGTTTTGGTCGATGAAGGGGGTTGTCAGGTTTACTGTCTCTCGATTTTCATCCACCGTTGCCCGGGTTAATAGCATAAAGTTTGTCGATGACCCTTCCACATATAAAGGGTCATCGGGCTGTAGCGGAATGAAAACGATACCGTTGCCTCCTTTGGGAATCAAATCCAGACCGTGGTCAAAAAACTGGCCAAAGAAGGTCATCCAGCCGTTAAAAGCAGGGGAGAGACCGATATCGGGAGACTGGTTAGGAATGGATAACGTTTCTCCGTCTCCTGTAATAGTCCCCCCGCCGGGTGCATCTTTTAACGCGTTAAATACCTCCAGTGCGGCCGGGTTAGACGCCGTTTGATCAGAAATTAAGTTACTAATAATACGTGGGTCGGCATCAATAACGGTGCCACCAATTTGGATATAACTGGTCATTTGGTCTGCATCTTGCCAGTTTAATGCGGTCAATCTCGGCATTGACTGGTCAGCAGATCCGTATAACTCCTGGCCCGGTAGAAGGTTATTCCATGAACCATCTACCGTACGAAGTCCATAGGGCAATAGCGGACTGGAGACTAATTCTCTAAGCAATTCAGCATTAACGCTACCATCCGGGTTAGTTGCCGCTTCGGATATTTTGATCTGCTTAAGAATAAAAGCAAGATCGTGTAGAGTGACAGTAAAGTCATATTGTGAGGCCATAAGTCATTACCCCTATCTTTACCTGTATTAGCTATCATCACTCTTTTCTTCTGCTTACAGAAACTGACAGAAGAATGAGTCGTATCAGATACCTGATTGTTATTGCATGATTAAAATTCCATATTTTAGAAATGAAGTATCCATGACCTGATTAGAGTTATTCTCCTGAGATTTAGTTAGCACAATAAGATATTCACCTCACTTATATATTAGGTTTTAGTGGTTAATAATCATCGTGCCCCATTGAAATCACAGGCATATTTGAGACACGAAGTTTTGAGAAGACAAGGTCTCCTCAAGGCTGTAAAGGTTTTACTTTTTAAAACGCATATTACAGTTATGTGATGATCATAACTATGGTTTTTCCGTTGGCGACTTCACTCATACTTTATTATGAAAAGATTAAATTTTCATTTCTTTACATTAGAATTTATGTCAAATCGCTTATTAAGAAGAATTCTCATTAAGTCGACTTTTAAGATGTCATTGTGTTGAATTATAAAATTTAATATTGGATGAAATTTAACACGACATCATTCCTGATGCCTGATTATGCTATTAGCATAAATCAATACAGTGTGATAGCTGACCCTACGTTTAGTAAAGAACGCCCCCCTCCAAACAGGTAATGCAATGAAAAAAAATATAATTTTTCTCTCCGGGATGATTTTTTCGTCAGTCGGTCACGCCAGCGCGCTCTACTTCTATGAAGTCGGAACGGAGGATACCGCACTGGCTGGTGCAGGGCAGGCCGCTCGTGCTCAGGATGCCTCTACGCTGTTAACGAACCCAGCGGGGATGACTCGTTTACCTGACCATATGGTCACCGGAGGATTACAGGCGATGGGCGGAGATATTCCCTATACGCTGAATAATACGACAGATGGAAGACAAAGCCCTGGCAATGTAATGACACTTTTCCCCAATGCCAGCATGTTTTATACGCAACGGCTGAGTGATACCGTTTCTGCCGGTTTGGGTTTGTACGGCAACTATGGGTTAGGTATCGACTTTGGCAACTGGGCAGGGGATCGGTTAATTAAACAAAGTACCATGGTTGCGATGACGCTGAGTCCCGGCGTTGCATGGAAACTAAGTGATAAGGTGTCGGTTGGCGCAGCTGCAGGGCTAAACTATGGTTTTCTGTCGCTAAGCAGAGATGTCGACGGCCACGATGAAAAACAAAGCGATCATGATTGGGCGATGAATTACCACCTTGGCTTATTAATGGACTTAACTGACAATACACGGGCGGGCGTAACCTGGACCAGCAAGACTGATTATCATTTTAATATTGACGGGACAGCGCGTTTCCCTAATTTACCCAATATTGGATATGACCTGCCGATCTCCACACAAGTCCGTGCTCCGCAGCAGGTAATGTTTAGTCTGGTTCACGATATCAACAGGCAGTGGTCAGTGATGGGTGATCTAGGCTGGCAGGACTGGAGTCAGTTTGGCAGCCCGCAGATTACAATAAATGGTCAGCAAAGCGATCGTGATAATCGTCTGAAAGATACATGGCATACCGCGCTGGGCGTACAATATCATCCCGATGAGCAGTGGCGCATTAATGCCGGTATTGCCTATGACAGTTCACCGTACAAATCGCAAAGTGATGTAGCACTTTCGATGCCGACCGGCGATGAATGGCGACTTGCCACCGGTGCACAGTACCAGATTACACCAGCCAGCAATATTGGCGTTGTCGTTGAGTATTTGCACATGCAGTCGTCCAACGTTAAATCTGATATCTTTGCAGGCCAGTATAAAAACCCGTGGTTATGGTTTGCCAGCGTCAACTACAGCTATCAATTCTAGCGCCACTATTCCCGATTTGATATTTCACGCATTGTTAATAGTCACCATGGCGGATTATCTATCCGACAGTGTCTGGTGACCATCTGCTGGTGGTCTTATCATACACGCTGGTTTAAATAAAAATAAATTTGTACTTTTATTATTGAGCAATTTATGGTTTTAATATGAATCTGTACTACCTTCATGGAATATAGGTAAAAGCATATTGTTGTCTCAATCAAAATAATACAGGTTTGATTATGCAAATTTCACCTCCGGTACGCCCAGAACAAAGCATACAACGTTTAATGCAAGTACTTGAACCTATTGCAGAAAAGCTGAAAGTTGTGCCGCGGCGGCGTATCATGTGGAAATACAAGAATAAGCCTCAACTCTACCTTTTTTTGCAAGGGGAACTGTCCATTTTACGTTCTTCTGATGGTTTGTTAATCGTGACCGTCTATGAACCCCATCTGTTCGGTATTGCCGAAATGATCCAACCGGTACACGGCCATTTATTGCGCGCTGAAGCTGAGTCAACCTTATTACGCGTCGATGCCGATAAAGCACGAGAACTCTTTCACCAACAAAACCTGTGGGAAGATGCGGCGGCTGTGCTTTCATATCATACGGGCTATCTCTTTTATCGTGATGATTTAGTTGTACAGCAGCGTACTTATTCAGTGATTCGTAACCACCTCGAAGAGATGATTTTGTTGCCGGAAGAGACGCGCACGCGAGTCTCTATTTTGGATTATATTCAGGATCGGACCCACTTATCGCGCAGCAGTGTTTTAAATGTTGTATCTGCGTTAAAAAAAGGGGGTTATATTGATTTTGAGCGCGGAGGGTATCTTACTTCCATCAATAAAATGCCTGAGCGATTTTAAATAAACCCACAAACAAGTTATAAATCGATTATCAACATAACTTTAATGCCCTATTGTAGCGACACGTTATATATCAATCGTAAGAAAATCCTCCTCATCATTCTCTGAGGAGTTTTTTTTGTTATTCGATAAGAGAGTTCACGGACTGATTGATGCTTAACAGTCCTGCTTGATTATGCTCCTTATAATAAAAATTGTTCATCTGTTGCATTTGTTCGAGCTTTGTTAAAGAAGCATAAACCTGGTATGCCTGACTATGAACGTCAAACATCTCTCTTGGTTTAACTTTATGAAGATACTCATTTTTTAACGAACTCACGACGTTTTCAATTTGCTGTTTATTTTCCTGATATAAGGACAGGGATGCCGAGTCACGAGTTGATTTTGACTCGGGTTGTGCCTGAACAACAGGGATTACCATTTTATTGATTTTCACAACATTCTCTGGGGGAGACGTATTACAGCCAGCAAGTATCCCAGTGATGAGAAGTAGATAGAGAGTGCGCATATTTTGTGTTCTAAAGAAAATGAATGCCAATCATTATCTTTTTAAACAGTCAGGTGTCTACTAATGTTTTGTTTAAATAAAAACAAAAGAAAATTTAAAATTAAATGTTATTTCATCATCTGGTTTAACAATGTCATGTTAGCCTATGAACATTGAATCATGGCAACCTGATAAATACAGTTTTGCGAAAATTATCAACGATCAGAGAAGCAGGGTTTCTTTCTTCTTGAGAATATATTATTAGATGAGGATTTATGAAACTAAATAAACTAATGAGTTATCTGGCTGTAGCAGGTGTGTGTTCAACATCATTAATTTCACTACCTGTAATGGCACAGGAAGGGGCAAAAGATGCGACTGCTCAGACCAAAAGTGTGAATGACGCCTTATATGGTCAATTGCCATTTACTGATAAAACTGATTTTATGAACGCACATAAAGGTTTTATTGCTCCGCTTCCCAGTGAATTGATTAAAGGGAAGCAAGGAAATGTTGTTTGGGACCCTCAACAATATGCCTTTATCAAAGAGGGCGAAAAAGCCCCCGACACGGTTAACCCAAGCCTGTGGCGTCAGTCGCAACTGATCAATATTGGCGGCTTGTTCCAGGTCACCGATGGCGTATATCAAATCCGAAATCTTGATCTTTCGAATATGACAATTATGGAAGGGAAAGAGGGTATTACGATCATTGATCCGCTGGTATCGGCAGAAACTGCGAAAGTTGGAATGGACCTTTATTATAAAAATCGCGGTAAAAGACCGGTTGTTGCCGTCATTTATACGCACAGCCATGTTGACCACTACGGTGGCGTCCGCGGTGTGATTGATGAAGCAGATGTGAAATCCGGTAAAGTGAAGGTATATGCACCGGCTGGTTTTATGAAGGAAGCTGTATCTGAAAATATTATGGCAGGTAACGCCATGAGTCGCCGAGCTAGTTACATGTATGGCAATCTGTTGAAACCAGATGCAAAAGGCCAGGTCGGTGCGGGGCTTGGTACGACAACCTCCGCCGGTACGGTCACGCTGATTGAACCCACTAACTATATTACCCACACCGGGCAGAAAGAAGTTATAGACGGCCTAACCTATGACTTCATGATGGCACCGGGATCGGAAGCTCCTTCCGAAATGCTGTGGTATGTAGAAGAGAAGGGTATGATCGAAGCTGCAGAGGATGTCACCCATACGCTACATAACACCTATTCACTACGTGGTGCGAAGATCCGCGATCCGCTGGCATGGTCAAAATATATCAATGACGTTATTGGCCGCTGGGGTGGAAAGGCAAACATTATTATTGCTCAGCATCACTGGCCGACCTGGGGTAATGAAAATGTGGTGAAGTTAATGAAAAGTCAGCGTGATATGTACCGTTACATTAACGATCAGACGCTGCGCATGGCTAACAAGGGGCTGACTCGTGACGAAATCGCCGCTAACTTCAAACTGCCGTCTGGCCTGGAAAAATCATGGGCCAGTCGTGGATACTATGGTTCTGTTAGCCATGATGTGAAAGCAACGTATGTCTTTTACCTCGGCTGGTTCAACGGTAATCCGGCAACACTGAATGAATTACCGCCCGTTGATGCCGCGAAGAAATATGTCGATTATATGGGCGGCGCTGATGCAATCATGCAAAAAGCGAAAACGGATTACGCCCAGGGCAATTACCGTTGGGTAGCGCAAGTCACTAACAATATCGTCTTTGCTGATCCGAGCAATAAAGAAGCTCGTAATCTGGAAGCCGATGCCCTTGAGCAAATGGGTTACCAGGCTGAGTCCGGTCCATGGCGTAATTTTTATCTGACGGGTGCACAAGAATTACGCAACGGTGTGGTAAAAGGCGCGACGCCAAATACCGCCAGCCCAGATACCGTTAAGGCCATGTCGCCGGAGATGTTCTTTGATTATCTCGCGGTACATATTAACGGAGAAAAAGCGGCAAATGCGCAGGCAGTCTTCAACGTCGATTTAGGTGCTGACGGCGGTAAATACAAACTGGAACTGGAAAACGGGGTTCTCAACCATAGCGCTGATGCACAGGCCAGCAATGCTGATGCCTCTATTACACTTAACCGTGCAACGTTGAACAAAATCATTCTCAAGGAAGAATCGCTGAAACAGGCAGAAGAGAAGGGTGATGTACAAATTTCCGGCAATCAAGCCAAGCTTGATGAGTTCCTCGGGTATTTAGATAGCTTTGATTTCTGGTTTAACATGGTAACGCCTTAATTATTGAGACACACCATGCCATAACCCGCCAACACTGGCGGGTTTTTTATTGTTGATTATCAGGGCGTTGAATTGAAAAAGACTGTATAGCAGTTGCTATACATAAGCCTTATGACCACAGTGGGATTTGTAACTGCACCTGAGCCGCTAACTCACATTCATCAATTGGCGGAATTTGTCAGCGGAGAAATTGTTCTCGATGATTGGTTAAAGCAAAAAGGGCTAAAAAATCAGGCTCTCGGCGCAGCCAGGACGTTTGTTGTCTGCAAAACAGACACGCGACAAGTTGCTGGCTTTGATTCACTGGCTACTGGTAGCGTCAACCACACAGAAGCAACAGACAATCTTCGGCGTAACATGCCAGATCCAATCCCCGTAATTATCCTTGCCAGATAGGCCGTGGATCTTTCTGTTCGTGGAAAAAGGTTAGGGGCCGATCTGCTTCACGATGCGGTACTGCGGTGTTACAAAGTGGCAGAAAAAATTGGCGTGCGTTCCGTTATGGTGCATGCGCTCACAGACGAAGCTAAACGTTTTTATATTCACCACGGATTCAAAGCATCTCAGCTGCAGGAACGAACTCTGTTCCTTAGGCTTTCATGATTGACTATTCGACTAATGAGCAGAGCAGAGGAGGCCAATGACCGAACGAGGCCACATGGGAACTCAACTGAGTGCGCATCAAATTGTATTTAACATAATATACATTATGCGTACTCAGGTAGATGGAGGCTGAATCTGATGTTTTATGGTCATCCTTGTACAGTTCAATAATGACGCCTTAAAACCCTTTCAAGCGCCATTTCTCAGTTTTGAATGATGACCTCGACTACAACTGGTTATTCAGTTCGTTATATACTGTTCATGGTGCATCACTTACTTTTCGATAAGCGGTAATAAAATTGAGCACCTATCGGACAATGCAAAACAAAAAAAGCAAAACCATCCTACGCTTCGCGCTCTTAGTATTCTTTACCTCTATGCTATCTGGCTGCACATTAACCCGTGTTTCTGACAGCTCACACGCCAAAGAGATCCAGGAGCTAAATGTTATTGGCCTGAGCCTTGAGTCAGCAAGGAAAAGAGCAACTGAAAAAGGTTTTGTGTGCAGCGAGTACGGAAACGTAAACACGGTTGTCACTGACGATGGTGAGCATCGATGGCTTCAAACTGAATGCAGTAAGAAAAGCGCGGAGCTGTTCTGCCCGCAAATGCGTTTTGTCGTTCTTAATGTCGATCCCAACACGAATAGAGTCGTTGATGTCGGCAACTATATTAATCAACACGCCTGTTTTTGAAGACAACACCTGCATCTTGCGCTAATTATCGTATCGACTAAAGGACGCCATCTTGCTCATCAGAATCATCATCGCAATGGTCGCATTTGCCGGCAACTCCGTACTTTGCCGACTCGCGTTGAAGGGGATGCATGCTGATGCTATTTCATTCAGCAGCCTCCGGTTGATAAGTGGCGCAATTGCCCTCTTTATATTTATTGCGATAACATCTGACAGCAGAAAATTTAAGTTCAAGTGGTTAAATACCCTGCTCCTTTGCATCTATGTTTTTGCATTCTCCATTGCCTATGTTTCTCTCAGCACCGGCGCTGGTGCCCTGCTGCTCTTTGGTACTGTTCAGCTCGTCATGACGGTATGGGGAATAGCTCAGGGAGAAAAACTCGTAATTTTAAAAATAACAGGAATACTCGGGGCATTGGCTGGAATAGCAATATTGTTGCTTCCTGGTGCAGAACGCCCTTCCTTTTATGCCGCAATAATGATGGTTATTGCTGGGTTAGCCTGGGCTTTCTACAGTATCACAGGGAAAAAAATCACGGATGCTGCTGCCTCAACCGGGGGGAATTTCATACTGGCAATCCCGGTCGCTTTGATTATTCCCCTGTTCTTCCACTCTCATCTTCATATTGATATATATGGATTAGTTCTGGGTGTGCTTTCTGGTGCAATTACATCGGGAGGCGCATATCTGCTCTGGTATTCATTGCTCCCCTTACTCAGGTCCACAACGGCCAGTACCATTCAACTCAGCGTACCTTGTCTGGCCACTCTCGGTGGGGTCATATTTTTGGGCGAAACGCTTACCATCAGAATCCTTCTCGCAAGCGTCATTATTTTGACAGGAATTGGCTTAGTTATTTTCTCTGATATGAGAAAAGGACCAAAATAGTCTGATAAATTATCGGCATAGGCGATACAAAACATGTTGTGCCAATCGATGATCTGACGGCAACGCGGGATGCACAAACTCTTCTGCTTTATTCATACCAAGTCGTATCATCAGATTCTCTGACGGTTTATTCAGCACAGAAGTAAATGAAACCACTTCATTTAGCGCCAGTACGTCAAAGGCAAATGCCAGGCTCGCTTGTGCGGCTTCTAACGCCAGACCCTGGTGCCAGTATGCTTTAGCAAGACGCCAGCCTATTTCGGTGCAGGGTGAAAAATGAAATTTATCAGGTTGCGGATGCAACCCCACACAGCCCACAAACTGGTGTGTTTCTTTTAGCTCTACGGCCCAAAATCCCCAGCCGCGAGCTGCAATACCTTCACTAAATCTATCGGCCAGGTTATCGCTTTCAGCAGTCTGTAGCGGTGCAGGGAAAAAACGCATCACGTCAGAATCGGCATTGAGTGCAGCGAAAGGGGCTCGGTCTTTAGCTTCCCACTGTCGTAATATCAACCTTGATGTTTCCAGCATATTCCTGCCCTTATCATTCATTTTCATATAATCTTCTAAAATAAGTGGCTCATCGGCAAGGGCTTATACCGTCCTTTTCCGACTTTTCCTCTCATACTGGAGATTTATACATGGCCGACTGGAACCCTTCGCTTTATCTGCAATATGAAACTGAACGTTCAAGACCCGCCGCGGAATTACTCAGTCGTGTGGCGTTAGAAAATGTCCGCTCAGTTGTTGACCTTGGTTGTGGCCCGGGAAACAGTACGGCATTGCTGCATCAGCGCTGGCCCACGGCAAAAACAACAGGAGTCGATTCCTCTCCTGCTATGCTGAATGAAGCACGCAACGCATTACCTGACTGCCATTTTATCGAAGCGGATATTAGCCAGTTTCAGCCCGAGCATCCTGTGGATCTGCTTTATGCAAATGCGTCGTTACAGTGGGTGCCCGATCACTATGAATTATTCCCACATTTGGTCTCACTACTGGGTCACAACGGTGTTCTGGCCGTGCAAATGCCGGATAACTGGCTGGAGCCCACGCATGTACTGATGCGCGAAGTGGCTTATGAACAAGATTACCCAGATCGGGGACGTGCTCCGCTTCCTGGCGTCCACGCCTACTATGATATTTTGACCGAAGCGGGTTGTGATGTGGATATCTGGCGTACAACTTATTATCACATTATGGATTCGCATCAGGCAATTATCGACTGGGTAAGCTCAACGGGTCTGCGCCCCTGGTTGCAGGATTTAAGCGAAAGCGAGCAGCGTCATTACCTGGCTCGCTACCATGAACTGCTCCAGGAACAATATCCATTGCAGGAGAACGGCAACATTTTACTGGCATTTCCGCGATTGTTTATTGTTGCCAGGCGCAATAGTTAAGCGTTTATCATCAGACAGATCACAGGACTGGCCTATCGAGTATGCGCGCCCTCGCCTTTTTATCATAAGGATCTAGTGGCTATGTCTGGCATCTGCTAGTGTCTTGCAACATGTTTCTGACGGGGGGTTGTTATGTCTAAAGTCTACATTGGTGGGTGTCTGTGTGGCTCGATCCGTTTCACAGCCAGCAGTCCAAATAATTCCCATACCTGCTCCTGCGATATATGCCGGAAACATACGGGTGCCCCGACTGTCGTCTGGATTGAGTTTGATGCAGAAAATGTAGAATGGACGGGAAAAGCCGGAAAACCGACAACCTGGCGCTCATCAGAAACGACCAGTCGGGCCTTTTGCCCTCAGTGCGGCAGTTCGGTGGGCGCCATCGATGACGCCCCGGTCATTGCGCTTTTAGCCGGCGCTTTTGACGATCCTAACGATGAAGACCTTGCGCCGGAGTTTCATTCGTTTTCCGATATGCAACCCGCGTGGTGGCAAAACGAACGGCGCTAAGTGAGTTGATAGTGCTTATCCGGCATCTGTTTTGCTGGCACATTTGTTTCATCGTTCATTTGCAGTAAATCGATTTCGATCGCATTGCAAATCGCATCCAGCGGCAGGTCATTGTTCTCAGTACCAAACGGATCTTCAAGTTCTTCCGCAAGCGTATCGAGCGAGATAAAAGTATAGGAAATAAGCACTGAAATAAACGGCGTCATGTAGTGCAGATCCACCACTAAGGCGAACGGCAGCATGATACAAAACAGGTACACCGTGCGATGAAGGATCAAAGTATAAGCAAACGGAACTGGTGTATTCGCGATTCGCTCACAACCTGCCAGTACTGCCGACATATCATTTAATCTGTTGTTTAAACTATGAAATAATATATCGGACAGCTGTCCATCTCGTCTGCGTACGGCCAGCCACTCGCCCATCAGCAACAAAATGCGGTTTGCCGGGGATTGTGCGGCAAATACCGTCTGCAGATCTTTCGCGCTGAGATATTTGGCCAACGGCTCCGCCTGTGGGTTTCGACGTAACGTCATGCGTAAACAGTGGGCAAATGCGATTTGTAGACGCACAAACTGTCCCAGTTCTGCATCGTCCGGTAAGGTGGTTTTTACCTCACGCAGAAGCGATCGGGAAGCAATCATCAACTGCCCCCACAGGTGTCGGGCTTCGACATAACGTGAGTAGCAGGCGTTATTGCGAAAACCTAAAAAGATCGCAATCGCCACGCCGAGAATGCTGAACGGCGCAAGGGTAAATTTTATGCCCAGCATCGTATACCAGGGCAACATGATAATAACGGCAATGGAAAGCAGGAAGTTCAGCAGCAGACGTGAAAATATTTTGGATAATACGGAACCGTGCCAGACGAATATCAGACGTATCCAGTGTTGTTGGGGGCGAACGATCATGGTTATCTTCGGGAAAATGTGAAATCCGTCACATTAGACGTGATCGCGATTAATGTTGCAAGTTAATCGCAACATTAACTAAACAACCAGAACAATACCGCACTTGAGCTACAGAATGGCTCCGTATTTAATAAAAAATAGTATGTTGTAACTAATCAATATCCTAAAAAACCCGGCCTGAGCCGGGTCATCGGTAGTCGTCTTAGCACAGTGGTTTAACGGCTTCACGCATACCTTTTGCCAGAATGGTCTCCAGATCGGCAGAGACCTGTTCCACCAGTCCAGAAACCTGCGTCAGATCTTGTTCCCAGTGATCTTTAACACCCAGTACAGATTTGACCAACGCTTCGGTGCTTATCTGGCGATCGCGATGCTGAGACCACAGCTGTTGAAAACGTTCAATCCAGTGCGCATCATCCTGAACCGGATAAGACTCACCGTTGCGCTCTCCACGATAAAAAGCAATTAACGCAGCAAGCGCAAACGTTAAACGCGCCGGCAGTTTACCGCTAGCCTGTTGCCCTGCCAGCAGTTGCGGCAATATACGGGTGCGGAATTTGGTCATGCCATTCAGGGCAATAGATAGCAGCTGATGCTTGATATACGGGTTGCAGAATCGACCGGTTACCGCGCTGGCAAAAGAAGCTAACTCATCACGTGGTAAATCCAGTACCGGAATGATCTCTTCATAGATCGCTTTCTCCACGAAGGCGCAAATTTCTGCGTCATTCATCGCCTCGCCCACTGTGTCCAACCCTGCCTGCCATGCAACAGGGACCAGCGCGGTGTGAGCACCGTTGAGAATCGCCACTTTGCGCTCTTTGTACGGTTTGATGTCATCCACGATCAGGACATTCAGCGGATACTTATCCAGACGTAGTTCTGCGGCTAATGACTTCGGCCCCTGAATGACAAACAGATAGAAATGTTCTGCGGTGTCGAGGAAAGCATCATGATAGCCCAGTTCAGATTCGAGCTTAGCTACCTCATCACGCGGATAGCCGGTAACAATACGGTCCACCAGCGTGGAGCAAAATGCATTGGCCTGATCCAGCCACTGAATAAACGCTTCCGGCAACGCCCATTCCTGAGCGTAGCGCAGAACCAGTTCACGCAGTGCATCACCGTTGTAATCAATCAGTTCGCAAGGGATGATAATCCAGCCTTTATCCAATGCGCCGTTAAAATAGCTGAAGCGTTCGAACAGCAGACGCGTCAGTTTAGCCGGAAAACTTACCGCTGGCGCGTCGTCAAACTTATCACCCGCGTGGTAACTGATACCTGCTTCCGTGGTGTTAGAGAACACAAAACGCATATCAGGATTATGCGCCAGTTTCAGGAACTCATCGTATTCGCTATAGACGCTGATTTCACGGTTAACTGAACGAATTAGACGGGCATCGCTAACAACCTCGCCCTTCTCATTCAAACCACGAATGATAGTGGTATAGAGGCCATCCTGCGTACTCAGCGATGGCGGGAAGGTGCTTTCGATAGGACGAACAATGACCACACCAGCGTTCAGATCGGTATGTTCGTTCAGCAGATCAACCTGCCAGTCTACAAAGGCGCGCAGGAAGTTTCCTTCACCAAACTGAATAATGCGTTCAGGATACTGAGCACCGGGGAAATCGCGACGATTTAGTGTTTGCACAATGGGTTCCCTTTATGATTAGTCATACAACCTGATTGAATTGGTCCAATAGGTTAGCAAACTTTAATACATTGAAACCCTGTTTTGATCAATCCCCGGCGACAAATTAGAGCGTTTTATAGAAAAGTGTGGTCCCGGTCAGCGTCCCATCGGGCATTTGGGCGTAATCAGGTATCACCCCTATCTTTTTCCACCCGCAATTGTGGTAGAACAACTCCGCGCCACTGCCCGTCGCCGTATCAAGCACCAGCAGCGTTTTACCTTGTTGACGCGCGCAATTTTCCAGTTCGGTCATCAAATCACGGGCCAGGCCACCGCGTCGCGCTGAGGGGTGAACCAGCAGTTTGGCGACATCAGCGCGATGAGGTTGATTTTCGGGTTGATCGATAATGAGTTGGACGGTACCGACAAGCGCCCCCTGCGCGTTCTGCGTACCAAGAACGATCCGTTCTCCGCGAGAAACACTTTGCGCGATGTTCATCCAGAAAGGCTCTGATTTTTCTCGATTAAAGGGCAGCATAAAACTGATGGAGGCGCCGTCATTGACGCACCGTTCAAGAACATCGCTGAGTTCGTCGATTCGCGACAGAATCTGTGCCGCGCTCAGCACAAAGCAGGGTTTGCCGGAAGCCATGGTTTCTCCTTAGATTGACCCCCTCATACTGCTTTTAACAATCACGTAACACAAGGGGGCATATCATAGGATAAAGTTATCTATGGCTTATTCATTTGGAGCACTAACCAGTGGTAAATAACCGTGACAACGTAACGTTGCTGTTCATCGTTTAACGTTACGCCCTCAGGTATATCATGCCATTTCGCCAGACACCCTCGACAGCACGTCGCCGTAGCATGTTGAGCGATAAATACCGGGTGACCCCGCATGGGAGTCTGTTTACCATCATTGGCAGGAAACGCCGGTGCCAGTCGTTTAGCAATAAAATCCGCAGCATGTTGCTCGATGACAGGCGCACCTTTATCCAGACAATACTGCCTTTCTTTCTGACCAAGACGAAACCGCGAGCGAAACGTTGATTTCGCCAGCCTGGCAAAAAGAGGATCGAGCGTTTTCATCAGTAAACCGAGCGCCCCAGCTGTTGTGTTAATTGCTCCAGCACGGCGATACCGGCCAGTGAATTTCCCGCCGGATCCAGTTCCGGACTCCAGACAGCAATCGCCATCTCGTGTGGCACTATCGCCACGATTCCGCCACCCACGCCTGATTTCGCCGGAAGTCCGACCCGCCAGGCAAATTCCCCTGCGTTCTGATACATGCCGCTGGTCGCCATCAGTGCGTTTATCTGCCTGGCCTGCATCGGTGTGACCACGGGCTCCGTAAGATGAAAGGCATGTCCTTGATTTGCTAAAAAGACAAAGGTTCGTGCCAGTTCCACGCAGCTCATTTTCAGCGCGCAGTAGTGAAAGTAATTTTGCAAAACGGTGGTCACGTCATGGTGAAAATTGCCGAAGGATTTCATCAGCCAGGCAATAGCAGCGTTGCGTGCCGAGTGCTCAAACTCTGATCGTGCAACCGTCGTGTCATAGGCGATATCCGAAACGCCGCTTAACGCCCGCACCACTTCCAGCATCCGTTGACGCGGTGCACTCAGACGTCCTTGCAGCATATCGCAAACCACCAGCGCCCCGGCGTTAATAAAGGGATTGCGAGGGATGCCCTGCTCCATTTCCAGCTGTACCAGGGAGTTAAAAGGATGACCAGAAGGATCTTTGCCTACGCGCTGCCAGATCTCCTCTTCCTGATAATGACGCATCGCCACGACCAGACTGAGCACCTTTGAAATCGACTGAATAGAAAAACGTTCTTGCGCATCTCCCGCCTGATAGTGCTGTCCATCAACGGTGCAAATGGCAATACCCAGTTTTGAACCATCGACGGAAGCTAATGCAGGAATGTAATCAGCGACTTTACCCTGACCAATCAGCGGACGAACCTGCTGCACAATGGTCTCTAAAATTGAATTGTCCATGGCCCTGGCCACAACATGCTCCTTGCTCGCAGGTATGAAAGGCCTGCGAGTATAACAGAGCTGAATACGCAACGTCAGGCCGGAAGGCGGAATCTGGCCACGGCCTGCATAAGCTGATTAGATTCATGGTGAAGTTGTAAGGAAGAATCAGATGCAGCATTTACCAGGTCACTGGTTTGTCGGGCTTCGCCGTTCAGTACATGAAGCTGACGGGTTAACTGGTGAATACTGTTCCCCTGATTTAACGTTGCAGTCGAAATGTCGTTCAGTAACGCGCCGAGGTTTTCCACCAACGAAATAACCTGCTGTAAATTCTTATCAAGTCCGTTAACCGCCTGAAAGCCCTCTTCAATGCCCTGTAACGAGTGTTTAATCAGTGTCTGAATGTTTTGCGTAGACTGACCGCTTTTTCGCGCCAGCAGTCCAACTTCTTTCGCAACCACGGCAAACCCGCGCCCTTGCTCCCCTGCATGCGCTGCCTCGATTGCCGCGTTGAGAGCCAGGATATTTGTCTGAAATGCAATGTTGTCAATGAGCGTTGTAATCCCTCGCATTTCAGACGAGCGAGTCACAATCGCCTGCATTGACGCATTTACCGTCGCCATCATTCGGTCTCCGCCTGCCGCAATATCACGCGCCTGCACTGCGCGTTGATTCGCCAGTTCAGCAAAACCACTGTTATCCTCAACATGCGTTTCCAGAACCGAAATATGCGATGTCACAGTACTTAACTCTTCACTTTGTTTTGCCGACTGCTGGTATAGCTGTTTATTGTTCTGCGCAAGTTCGTTGATATTTCCTACCATTGCGGTGGTGGCATCATTCACCTGCCGCACCAGCGCACAGAGCCCCTGCTGCATTGCAGCAATACGTGAACTTAATTGCGCCACTTCCCGATTAAACTGACTCACCTGCGGGGCCGGACGAGACAGATCCCCGGCCGCTAAAATATCGATATGATCGATCAGCCGGCGCAGCGGCATAATCACCCAACGGAACATACTGCGCCAGACCAGAAAGGCGATAACCACCAGCACCAGAGGAATAAACAAAAATAGATTCTGTAAACGCTCAAGACTGGTCAACAGCTGCTGACGTCCAGCTTCCGCATGTCGCCCACTGTCCTGCTGAAAGCGGGCGTAATTACCGTTAAAGTCTGTCTGAAAGGCCTGCACGGGTACGGCAAAAAACGCATCAATGGAACCTGACTGCATCAGACCGTCCGCCTGCTCCTGAATACCGCTATAAAAACGCTGATAGCTCTTCGTTAGATCCGGGTCCGGTTGCGGCTTCAGATCCCGCCAGGCATCCCATGCACTTTTTGACTGCGCCAGCGCCCGATACGCCTCTTCCATTAACGGACGCCAACTCCCATCTGAACCGGTGGCGGCATCCTGCATAAAATAAATCCCCGCCCGGTTAAGTAAATCGCTGGCAGATAATAACGCCACCCGCGCTTCATCAACCTTTGCCTGCTGCAAAAGCGCGAGTTGATTACGCCCTTCATTATGTTGCGCATCGCTGACAGAGGCCGAGAGCATCAAGGAGGACACGACCTGCAAAACAGAGAACAGCGCAATAATGCAAAAAATGCCGGTTAACAGACCAAACTGACGGGGTAAAAGACGATGGAAAATTTGCGTTATGTTCATATTACTCTTCTGTATCAAAGCGTTAGACGCGAGTGTACGGAGAGTAAATGACAGAAAAATTGCAGAAATAAGACAGGTGCCCCCAGCGGAGGCACCTACACCATCAAAGGCGGTTTTTCCAGACGGTCTGCACGTTACAAAACTCATGCAGGCCAAAGTGCGAAAGCTCGCGGCCAAAACCACTTTTCTTCACACCACCAAACGCAACGCGGGCATCGCTGGCGCTGTAACCATTGATAAATACGCCACCACACTCCAGGCGTGACGCCATCTTCTGTGCCAGTGCTTCATCAGCAGTAAATACCGTGGCGGATAAGCCGAAATCACTGTCATTCGCCAGCGCTAAAGCATGTTCCGCATTCTTCGCCACGGTAATTGCCGCCACCGGACCAAACAGCTCCTGGCGGAACGCCGTCATTTCAGGGGTGACATCGCCCAGTACCGTCACGGCATAGTAGTTGCCCTGACCGGCAATTTTTTCCCCGCCGAGAAGTAACCGCGCTCCTTCAGCAAGGGTGGCTTCAACCTGCTGGTGCAACTCATCACGCAGATCAAATCGCGCCATCGGCCCCAGATCGTTTTCTTCGTTCAGCGGATCGCCCATTTTGAGCGCGCTTGCGGCGGCCACAAAGCGTGAAGTAAATTCTGCCGCGATCCCTTCTTCGATAATAAAGCGTTTGGCTGCCGCACAAACCTGCCCGGTGTTCTGATAACGCCCGGCGACCGCCGCCTTAACGGCCAGATCGAGGTCAGCATCATTGAGGACAATAAACGGGTCGGAGCCGCCCAGTTCAAGCACACATTTTTTCAGCGCGGCACCCGCCTGGGCGCCAATCGCCGCACCGGCACGTACACTGCCTGTCACCGTTACCGCCGTAATACGCGGGTCATTGATCATCTGACTGACCCCGGCGTTATCGGCATTCACCCACCCATAGACCCCCGCGGGTACACCAGCATCAGCGAAAACCTGCGCAATAATTGCAGCACAGCCGGTTACGTTAGGTGCATGCTTTAGCAGGTAACCATTTCCGGCCAACAGAATCGGAACGGCACCTCGCATTACCTGCCAGAGCGGGAAGTTCCACGGCATGATCGCCAGAATGGTTCCTACCGGACGATACTCAATCACCGCCTGGTTATTTTCCACCAGCGTGGGTTCCGGACTGAGCATCGCCGGTCCATGCTCGGCGTACCAGTCACACAACGCAGCTGATTTGGCGACTTCAGCACGCGCCTGCTTAATGGGTTTACCCATTTCACGTGAGATACACTGCGCCATCTCTTCCGCACGATGGCGCAGAGCCTGCCCGATATGGCGTAGCGTTTGCGCACGGTGCTCAACGGAAGTGCGTTTCCATTCGCTATAGCCATTCGCCGCAAGGTTCAGCGCATGATCAATCTCTTTCACGCTGGCCCACGGTGTCGCCGTCAGCCTTTCACCGCTGGCAGGGTCAACGGAAATCGCATGTGTTGCTGCTGTGATAGTCATAAGTGCCTCTCTTTATCGCAGGGTATGGTTATATCATGAGCATATTTACTCTTTCTGAAAAATGAATAATATTAACCATACCATTCACGAATAGAGAAGATTATGGATCTGACGCAGCTGGAAATGTTCAATGCCGTCGCGGAGACTGGCAGTATTACGCAGGCCGCCGCGAAGGTGCATCGCGTGCCTTCCAATCTCACCACCCGTATACGTCAGCTTGAAGCCGACCTGGGCGTCGATCTGTTTATTCGTGAAAACCAGCGTCTGCGGCTTTCCCCGTCCGGGCATAACTTTTTGCGCTACAGCCAGCGGATCCTGGCACTGGTTGAAGAAGCAAGGATGGTGGTCGCTGGGGATGAGCCACAAGGACTCTTCTCTCTCGGCTCGCTTGAAAGTACAGCAGCAGTACGCATCCCCGCCACGCTGGCTGAATATAACCAGCGTTACCCTAAAATTCAGTTCGCGTTGGCGACAGGTCCTTCAGGCACAATGCTGGACGGCGTGCTCGACGGTACATTGAACGCTGCCTTTGTCGATGGCCCAATTACCCATCCGGGACTTGAAGGAATGCCGGTCTACCGCGAAGAGATGATGATTGTCACGCCTAACGGTCATCCCCCCATTCAGCGGGCCAGCGACGTTAACGGTTGCAGTATTTACGCCTTTCGCGCCAACTGTTCCTATCGCCGCCATTTCGAAAGCTGGTTTCATGCCGATCGCGCCATGCCCGGCACCATTCATGAAATGGAGTCATATCACGGCATGCTGGCCTGTGTCATTGCCGGCGCGGGTATCGCAATGATCCCGCGTTCGATGCTGGAGAGCATGCCTGGACATCATCAGGTCAACGCCTGGCCGCTAAGCGAGAACTGGCGCTGGCTGAATACATGGCTGGTCTGGCGCAGAGGTGCAATGACACGGCAGCTGGAGGCGTTTATTGAGGTGTTGAACCCTCAGTTATCACAGAGCCCTGAATAACTGACGATCCTCAAAGAACATGAATACCTGTAAATCCGGGTGAAGTCATACACCCGGAATTTCATTATTATTGAAATAGTTAAAAATACGAGGAATGTTAGGCTGCAAATTGTGGCGCCCTGCCAATGAAATGAGATCCGCATCACAAAATGATTGTATTTTCGCCAGCAAACGTTTTAAGATCGTGGCCTTACCTTTTCGCAGCTAATCCTCTTATTTGATATGACAACAGACACTGTTTCCCGCAAGGTCGCGTGGCTACGGGTAGTTACGCTTGCCATTGCCGGTTTTATTTTCAATACCACAGAGTTTGTCCCTGTTGGCTTGCTGTCCGACATCGCACAAAGCTTCAATATGCAGACCGCTCAGGTCGGGATCATGCTGACGATCTACGCCTGGGTTGTCGCCCTGATGTCGCTCCCCTTTATGTTGCTCACCA
Organism: Citrobacter sp. A316; assembly: GCF_002042945.1. Taxonomy (NCBI): domain Bacteria; kingdom Pseudomonadati; phylum Pseudomonadota; class Gammaproteobacteria; order Enterobacterales; family Enterobacteriaceae; genus Citrobacter; species Citrobacter sp. A316. The sequence continues at coordinate 204,309 of NZ_MVFZ01000005.1, read as the reverse complement.
GCCAGGTGGAGCGCCGAAAACTTCTGATTTGCCTGTTTGTTGTGTTTATCGCCAGCCATGTACTCTCTTTCCTGGCATGGAATTTTACCGTGCTGGTAATTAGCCGTATTGGTATTGCCTTTGCGCACGCGATTTTCTGGTCAATCACCGCATCGCTGGCAATTCGTTTGGCTCCTGCCGGGAAACGCGCACAGGCTCTCAGCCTGATTGCCACTGGCACCGCACTGGCGATGGTGTTGGGGCTGCCCATCGGGCGTATCGTCGGTCAGTATTTTGGCTGGCGCACGACCTTCTTCGCCATCGGTATGGGGGCGTTAGTTACCCTGCTTTGCCTGATTAAGCTCCTGCCCAAACTACCCAGTGAGCACTCCGGCTCTTTAAAAAGCCTGCCCGTGTTATTCCATCGCCCGGCATTGATGAGTCTGTATCTACTGACGGTGATTGTGGTCACCGCGCATTACACGGCCTACAGCTATATCGAGCCGTTTGTGCAGACCGTCGCAGGCCTGAGCGCAAACTTTGCTACCGTGCTGTTGCTGGTACTGGGTGGCGCGGGAATTGTCGGTAGCGTCATTTTCGGTAAGCTGGGTAATTTGCATGCGTCCGTGCTGATTAGCAGTGCCATTGCCCTGTTGACGGTATGCCTTATGCTGTTACTTCCCGCTGCTGACAGCGAAATGCACCTTGCTATCCTGAGTATTTTCTGGGGCGTTGCCATCATGCTGATAGGTCTGGGTATGCAGGTGAAAGTGCTGGCGCTTGCTCCTGATGCAACTGACGTCGCAATGGCACTGTTCTCAGGTATTTTTAATATCGGCATTGGCGCTGGCGCGCTGGTAGGCAATCAGGTGAGTTTGCACTGGTCGATGTCTACGATTGGTTACGTCGGCGCAGTGCCTGCCGTGGTGGCGTTGATATGGTCGGTGATTATCTTTCGTAAATGGCCAGTATCGCTGGAAGAACAACCTCAACATTCATAAAAAAATATGCCCGGTAGATATTACCGGGCACAGTGTTTTAAGCGTAGGTTTTGATAATTTCCAGCACGCCGTTAATAATAAACTGTACACCCATACACACCAGCAAGAAGCCCATCAAACGAGAAATCGCTTCGATACCACCTTTGCCGACCAGGCGCATGATCCCCCCGGAACTGCGCAAACAGCCCCACAGTATAATCCCGACAACCGCAAAAATAATCGGCGGCGCGATCATGATCACCCAGTCCGGAAATTCGGAGCCATGACGCACGGTTGATGCGGAACTGATGATCATCGCAATCGTCCCCGGGCCGGCAGTGCTTGGCATAGCCAGCGGTACGAAGGCGATATTGGCAGTCGGTTCGTCTTCCAGCTCTTCTGACTTGCTTCTCGCTTCCGGAGAATCATGCGCCTTCTGCTGCGGAAACAGCATCCGAAAGCCGATAAACGCAACGATTAACCCACCCGCAATACGTAGTCCGGGAATCGAAATCCCGAAGGTATTCATCACAAGTTGCCCGGCATAGTACGCCACCATCATGATGGCAAACACGTAAACGGACGCCATGAGTGACTGACGGTTACGCTCTGCGCTGTTCATATTGCCTGCAAGGCCAAGGAACAACGCCACGGTGGTTAACGGGTTTGCCAACGGTAACAGGACTACCAGCCCCAGTCCTATTGCTTTAAACAAGTCCATCATAATGTCATCTTTCCTGTGCGTTAATCGTCAACGGCAAGTATACGGTGAAATCCGCGAGATAAGCCATTTTCGTGGTGTAAGGATTCATTTTTCATCCGCACGTATAAACCATAATTATCAAACCGTTAAAATTCCACTCGCCAGGTATTAAGTCTGATGATTTAGCAAAACGTGGCATTTGCGGATCCATTCGTTTGACTTATATTTGCCTAAGCAATAATATCAGCCGTGACTAACTACTTGCCAGGGCAACCATTGTGAAAAACACCAGTGATCTGTTTAACGAAATCATCCCACTGGGTCGTTTGATCTATATGGTTAATCAGAAAAAAGATCGTTTGTTAAACGACTATCTGTCACCGCTGGATATCACGGCATCGCAGTTCAAGGTGCTCTGCTCCATCCGTTGCGCGGTGTGCATCACCCCTGTCGAATTGAAAAAAGTGCTGTCTGTCGACCTTGGCGCCCTGACGCGGATGCTGGACAGACTGGCCTGTAAAGGCTGGATAGAAAGGCTTCCGAATCCACATGATAAGCGTGGCGTGCTGGTGAAACTCACCGAGCATGGCGCAGCAATTTGCGAGCAGTGTCATCAATTAGTAGGGCAAGACCTGCACCAGGAACTAACAAAAAACTTAACGGCGGATGAAGTAGCCACACTTGAGCACTTGCTTAAGAGAATCCTGCCGTAAACAGAAAGAGGTATGACGATGTCCAGACGCAATACTGACACAATCACTATTCATAGCATTTTGGACTGGATCGAAAATAACCTTGAATCGCCGCTCTCACTGGAAAAAGTGTCAGAGCGTTCAGGTTACTCCAAATGGCACCTGCAACGGATGTTTAAAAAAGAAACCGGTCATTCACTGGGTCAATACATTCGCAGCCGTAAAATGACTGAAATAGCGCAAAAATTAAAAGAAAGTAACGAGCCCATTCTTTATCTGGCAGAGCGTTACGGTTTTGAGTCTCAGCAGACGCTGACCCGGACATTCAAAAACTATTTTGATGTTCCGCCGCATAAATACCGTATGACGAATATGCATGGCGAATCGCGCTATTTGCTTCCACTCAATCAATGTAATTGCTAATCGCCAGTTAACGACGTAACCGAGGAAATCATGAAACTTCTGTCTTATGCAATGCTGGCCCTGCTGTTTGTTGTTTCGGGTCAGAGCATGGCGGAACAGACCGCGCAACCTGCCACCCAGAACAGTCGCGACGCGATGATTATGCCCCCTGCGCACGATCAGTCCCCGTTCGATTTTAATCATATGGGCGCAGGCAGCGACAAGTCCGACGAATTAGGTGTGCCTTATTACAATATGCGCAACCTGTAATTATATTGCCCCGCCACTGCGGTAATGCCAGTCAGTTAACATCTCAGTTTCGTAAGCATCAACCTGTGCTGGCGGGAGTAAAGAACAGGCTATCTCGGAGAAAGAGTTCCGTTCACCTCATGTTCATCGTTTCTCTGAAACACGGATTCCCGTGAACGTGTAAAGGGCGTTCTCCGTCACGCCCTTTACAATCCCGGCTCCCGGCGGGAAAATTGCCACTTCGTGGTTCCCTCCGCTTATTCCTTCAGGCTACCGGGCCGGGCGCGAGGTAGCATCCATGCAAAGCGCGCCCTGAACCCGCATCCATGCGGGTTCTCCCGGCCTTACGGAAACACGTCGGCAATTTTCAGCCGGACCAACTCACACCTCACCTTCTGCGTTTTTTGTTAAAACAGCAAAATAGATTTAACTGGAAGCCAGAGCGTTGAAGCGATGACCCCGGTCCGGCTGAAAATCGATGAGGCGTTGACGGCTGACCGGGGCTGTCCGCAGGGATGCGGACAGAGGGGACGGCCTGCATGGACGCAGGCTCGGCCCCGACCCGACAGGCAGACGGCATAAGACGAATAGCTCGCGTAGCGACGATTTTCCCGCCGGGAGCCTGGGATGCAAGGGAGACGGCGGTGAGTCTCCCTTGCTCGTTCACGGGTATCTACGCTTCAGAGAAATGATACCGCTGAGGTGAACGGAACCATGAGCAATAACCACATGTTCACCATACATGCTTAACTGACGAGCATTACGCCACTGCGGGGCTTTTTTTAGCCCCTCACCGACGCAACCTTACGCAACCGAAAGCCAAACACATTGATATACAACCCTGCCATGATCAGTAGCGCACCGACCAGTTGCAATCCGGTCAGCGTTTCATCCAGCAACACGACTGCACTCGCCAGCCCGACAACCGGCACCAACAGCGATAACGGTGCTACCCGCCAGGTCTCATAGCGTCCGAGTAACGAACCCCAGATGCCATAACCCACGATGGTCGCCACAAACGCCAGATAAACCAGTGACAGAATGGTTGTCATATCTATCGCTACCAGGCTTTGGGTCATTTGCGTTGGACCATCGAGAATCAATGATGCGAGGAAGAACGGAACAATGGGGATTAACGCGCTCCATACCACCAAGGACATTACGGCCGGACGCGATGTATGCTGCATGATTTTTTTGTTAAAGATATTGCCGCAGGCCCAGCTTAGCGCCGCCGCCAGCGTCAGCATAAAACCGAGCATGCCAACATGCTGCCCGTTCAGACTGGCCTCAATCAGCACCAGCACGCCAAATACCGCCAGCGCAATGCCTACCAGTTGTTTACCCTGCAGACGTTCGCCAAAGGCAAATGCCCCAAGAATGATGGTGAAAAACGCCTGAGCCTGCAATACCAGAGAAGCTAACCCGGCAGGCATACCGAATTTGATAGCGCTAAAGAGAAACGCAAACTGCCCAAAACTGATGGTTAGCCCATAGCCGAGCAACAGCGAAAGTGGGATTTTCGGCCTGGCAACAAAGAGTATTGCCGGGAACGCCACCAGTAAAAAACGCAGCCCTGCCAGCATTAAGGGGGGCATATTATGCAGCCCCACTTTGATGACCACAAAGTTCAGTCCCCAAACCACAACGACCAGTAACGCTAATAACCCGTCTTTACGCGACATACCACCGCCCCTGCAAATATTAAATTTTTGTAAACAAGTTAAAGTAACGGAAATCGTTGTGCCGTAACAGATCATTATTTCAGGTAGGCCATGCAAGGCATTTTCGGACAACTTATTGAGTGTACATCACAGTTTTTGCATGCTATTTGTTTCTTATATCTAAAAAAAACATAACAACATGCATTGTCGGGCAGGAAAATGAATATCTCTCTGAGAAGATCCACTCTCGCGTTACTCGCGTCATCTTTGTTATTAACAATTGGCCGTGGCGCCACTCTGCCATTTATGACGATTTACCTCAGTCGGCAGTATCATCTGAGCGTCGACCTGATCGGCTATGCGATGACTGTCGCGCTGACCATTGGCGTGGTGTTCAGCCTTGGCTTTGGTATTCTGGCCGACAAGTTTGATAAAAAACGCTATATGCTGCTGGCAATTTGTGGCTTTGCGTCCGGCTTTATTGCGATCCCACTGGTGCATAACGTGGTGGTAGTGGTTTTGCTCTTTGCTCTGATCAACTGCGCGTACTCCGTCTTCGCCACGGTGCTGAAGGCCTGGTTTGCCGATAATCTGTCTGCCACCAACAAGACTAAAATTTTCTCGCTTAACTATACCGTGCTGAATATTGGCTGGACCGTTGGTCCACCGCTGGGCACGCTGCTGGTGATGCAAAGCATTAACCTGCCATTCTGGCTGGCTGCCGCCTGTTCAGCATTGCCACTGGTGTTTATCCAGACCTGGGTAAAACGTTCGACTGTACCATCAGAAGGTTTAAACGCCGCAGAGTGGTCCCCCTCGGTACTTTTGCGCGACCGGGCATTATTCTGGTTTACGTTGTCAGCCTTTCTGGCATCGTTTGTTGGTGGTGCTTTTGCGTCCTGTATTTCGCAATACGTCATGGTGGTCGCCGATGGCGATTTTGCCGAGAAAGTCGTCGCGGTCGTCCTGCCCGTTAACGCCGCCATCGTAGTATCACTGCAATACGCACTTGGTCGCAGGCTCACCGCCACGAATATCCGCCCGTTAATGACAATGGGTACAGTCTTCTTTGTCGTTGGCCTGGTCGGTTTCGCGTTCTCCGGCAACAGCCTGTTGTTATGGGGAATTTCTGCTGCCTTTTTCACTATCGGCGAAGTCATTTACGCACCGGGTGAATACATGCTTATCGACAACATCGCGCCAGCAGGCATGAAAGCCAGCTATTTTTCCGCCCAGTCGTTGGGCTGGCTTGGCGCAGCGGTTAACCCATTAGTCAGCGGCGTCATTTTAACCACATTGCCACCATGGTCGCTGTTTGTAGCGCTGATAGTGGCGATCGTTCTTGCCTGGGCGCTCATGATAAAAGGCATGCGCGCCAAGCCCTGGGGGCAGACGGCGGTCTGCTGATGAGTTTAGCGACAGAGCCGAAGCCGCTCTGTCGCATACCTCAGATAGCAACCAGTCCTCGAACGCCCTCGGCCTCCATATTTTTACCGTCGCCGCTTTGAATAATGCTGCCCCGCGACATCAGCAGGTATTTGTCGGCTAGCTGCTGCGCAAAATCATAGAACTGCTCCACCAGCAAAATGGCCATATCACCCCGGTGTGCCAGTTGAGAAATCACCTGACCAATCTCTTTAATTACCGAAGGCTGAATCCCCTCGGTGGGTTCATCGAGGATCAACAGCTGTGGGCGACTTGCCAGTGCTCGCCCAATTGCCAGTTGCTGCTGTTGCCCGCCGGACAAATCTCCGCCCCGCCGATGCTTCATCTCCTGTAAAACCGGAAAGAGCGCGTAAATATCATCCGGCACATGTCGGGCCTCCGGTGCAGAAAAACGGGAAAGACCGAGCAGCAAATTCTCTTCTACTGTCAAACGCGGAAAAATATCGCGGCCCTGTGGGACATATGCCACACCGGCCCTGACCCGCTGATGCGGCTTCCAGTGAGTGACATTTTTTTCCTGCCAGAGCACGCTTCCGCTACGGGCCGGAATAAGCCCCATCAGACACTTCAGTAGCGTTGTTTTCCCCACGCCGTTACGTCCCAGCAAACATGTCACCTCGCCGATACGCGCTTCAAAGCTCACCCCGCGCAGAATATGGCTGCCACCATAATATTGATTCAGTTCTTTCACCTGCAGCATTTGAACTCCTTAACGCCCGAGATAGACTTCAATAACCTGCTCGTTGGCCTGCACATCGCGAAGGCTCCCCTGAGCGAGGACACGTCCCTGATGTAATACTGTCACGCGATCGGCAATGGTTTCGACAAATCCCATATCGTGCTCAACAACCATCAGAGAGTGCTTTCCGGCAAGCTGGCGAAACAGCTCCGCTGTGTATTCCGTTTCCGCATCCGTCATCCCCGCCGCGGGTTCATCCAGTAGCAATAAATGCGGCTCCTGTACCAGCAGCATGCCAATTTCGAGAAACTGTTTTTGTCCATGCGAAAGCAGACCGGCGCGGCGGGCCCGCTCATTACTCAGTCGCAATAGCGCCAGTACGTCATCAATACGATCCCGTTGTTCGCCTGAGAGTCGTGCCCGTAGAGAACCCCAGACAGATTTATCATTTTTCAGCGCCAGTTCCAGGTTCTCCTCCACCGTTAAGGCTTCAAATACCGTGGGTTTTTGAAATTTCCGTCCAATCCCCTGACGCGCAATGGCGATGGGATCCAGCGTTGTTAAATCGGTCGACTGATCGTATATCGCACGACCACTTTGCGGTCTGGTTTTACCGGTTATGACATCCATTAACGTCGTTTTTCCGGCACCGTTGGGGCCAATAATACAGCGCAGCTCCCCGACACCAATATTGAGCGAGAGATCCGTTAACGCCTGGAATCCGTCGAAATTAACGTTAATTTTTTCCAGTTGCAGCACCGGGTCAGTTTGTTCACGAAACCGATCGCCCGGCATCTGGCGAGTAAAAAGTCCTTCATCTGGCTGCATTATTTGTCTCCCTTGCGAAACAGGCCAATCACACCACGCGGTAAAAAAAGCGTAACGCCAATAAAGATCAGGCCAAGAAATAGCTGCCAGTATTCCGGCATAATGACGGTAAACAGGCTTTTAGCACCGTTCACCAGTACGGCGCCAAATACCGGACCGATCAGGGTTCCACGTCCGCCGAGAGCAACCCAAATCGCCGCTTCAATCGAGTTGGTCGGCGACATTTCGCTGGGATTAATAATCCCTACCTGCGGGACATAAAGCGCCCCGGCCAGGCCGCACAGTACAGCGGAAAGCGTCCACACCAGTAACTTGAAACCTTTCGGATCGTAACCACAGAACATCAGACGGTTCTCGGCGTCGCGCACGGCGGTCAGAATACGACCAAACTTACTGCGGGCCAGCGCAAGTCCCAGCCATATTGCCAGCACCAGCAGCATAACCGTCGCCAGAAACAGCGCGATCCTGGTTGACGTTGCAGTCACCGGAAACCCCAGAATGGTGGTAAAACCGGTAAAACCGTTATTTCCCCCAAAGCCGGTTTCATTGCGGAAAAACAGCAGCATTCCGGCGAAAGTCAGGGCCTGGGTCATGATGGAGAAATAGACCCCTTTGATTTTTGAACGGAAGGCAAACCAACCAAATACCAGCGCCAGCAGGCCCGGCACCAGAACAACCAGCAGCATCGCCCAGAGAAAATGTTGCGTCCCCCACCAAAACCACGGCAGCTCGCTCCACGACAGGAACGACATAAAGGCCGGCAATCCTTCGCCGGAAGCCTGGCGCATCAGGTACATCCCCATTGCATAGCCCCCCAGCGCGAAGAAGATACCGTGTCCCAGCGAGAGCATTCCGGCATAGCCCCACACCAGATCCAGTGCGACGGCCACAATGGCATAGCAGAGAATTTTCCCAGCCAGCGTCAACGTCCACACCGATATGGCCAGCGGATGCTCCGCAGGTAACAGCGCAAGAAACGGCAGAATAATCAGCGCCAGCAGTAAGCCCAGACCCAGCACGCGTGTCACACGTGGCGCTTTACGCACAAGCGTTATTGTCATTGGCATCGTCATCAGTCAATAACCCTCCCTTTCAGCGCGAACAGTCCCTGAGGTCGTTTCTGAATAAACAGAATGATCAGCACCAGGATCATGATTTTGCCCAGAACCGCCCCCACCTGAGGCTCCAGAATTTTATTGAAGATCCCCAGCCCAAATGCCGCAGCCACGCTCCCGGCAAGCTGCCCAACGCCGCCCAATACCACGACCAAAAACGAATCGATAATGTAGCTTTGCCCCAGTTCCGGTCCTACGTTACCTAATTGCGAGAGCGCCACGCCTCCCAGTCCGGCAATCCCTGAGCCGAGACCAAAGGCCAGCATATCGACTCTCCCGGTGGGTACGCCGCAGCAGGCCGCCATATTGCGATTTTGCGTCACGGCACGCACGCGCAGCCCGAGACGCGTTTTATTCAACAGCAGCCAGGTGAAGAACAGCACCAGCATGGCAAAGCCAAGCACCACTATTCGGTTCCATGGCAATATCAGATTGGCATAAACCTGAATACCGCCGGAAAGCCATGCAGGATTGGCGACTTCCAGGTTTTGCGCGCCGAAAGCCATACGCACCAGTTGGATGAGCATCAGGCTGATACCCCAGGTCGCAAGCAGCGTTTCGAGCGGGCGGCCGTATAAATGGCGTATCACCCCGCGCTCCAGAAGCATTCCTACTGCCGCAGTCAGCAAAAAGGCAACAGGGAGAGCAATAACCGGATACCAGGCTAACCCGTGTGGGAAAAACTGGCCCATCAGCTGTTGCACCATCCAGGTACAGTACGCCCCGAGCATTAACATTTCGCCATGCGCCATATTGATGACGCCGAGTAATCCATAGGTTATCGCCAGACCCAATGCCGCCAGCAGCAAAATAGAACCCAGTGACAGTCCCATGAAGGCCTGCCCAAGAAGATCCCCAATCTTCATGCGATGAGCGATGGAATTCAGGCTTTCGCCAGCGGCAGCACGCACGCGGGCATCGGGTTCATGTTCGGCCCGGGTGAATGGCTGCAGGCGCGCCTGAGTTTCAGGATCATTTGACGCGCCTAATAGCTCAATTGCCTGACGCCTGACCTCCGGCGAGGTGCTGCTCAGTTGCAGATTTGCCAGAGCAATAGCGAGTGCGGATTTCACATCACCATCTGACTCCTGAGCCAGTCGTTGCTGTAAAAACGACAGCATGCCCGGCTGCGCCTCACGCTGTAATGTACGAGCTGCCTTTCCCCTTTCCGTGACACTGTCACTTAAAAGTTGATGAACAGCCAACGCTCCGGCCACCAGATTACGCAGGCGGTTAGTCAGGCGAATTTTTTTTAGTTCGCCGTTCGGGGCTGTCGCTGTTCCTAACGGCTGTACGTGCGGGCCGTTCATGATGAAGGCATTTTTCGCACTATCGGTCAGCAGGTTCTCATCTCGTAGCGCGCTGAGCAGCGGGATGCGCTGAACATCGGGATTCACGGCCCATTGTTCAAGCAAAGCGGCCTGCTGAGTCCGGTTGGCGGCGGAAAAGGTATCGGCATCTGCGGCCTGCGCTATCCACGGCAAAAACCACATTAGCAACAACACACCACGAATAAAGCGCATAGCTTTCATGAGCGTTCTCCAAAGCATTACCCTCCCGCAGGAGGGCGTTAGATCAGTTGCTGGCGGTTTTCACAGGCTGTTCAGATTTTTTATCATTACCAGCGATGTACGGACTCCACGGCTGGGCGCGGACCGGCTCATCGGTTTGCCAGACCACGTTAAACTGGCCGTTGCCTTCAATCTCGCCAATCATGACGGGTTTATGCAGGTGATGGTTGGTCGCATCCATAGTCAGGGTAAAGCCTGATGGCGCGGCGAAGGATTGCCCCGCCATAGCAGCACGAACTTTATCCACATCGGTAGTTCCGGCTTTTTCTACCGCCTGCGCCCACATATGCAGGCCAACATACGTAGCTTCCATTGGGTCGTTCGTCACCACCGAATCAGCATTCGGTAATTTGTGCGCTTTGGCATACGCCCGGTAATCAGCGACAAACTTTTTGTTGGCCGCATTATCGACGGACTCAAAGTAGTTCCAGGCGGCAAGGTTGCCCACCAGCGGTTTGGTATCAATACCGCGTAGCTCCTCCTCACCTACGGAAAAAGCCACGACCGGCACATCGGTGGCTTTCAGCCCCTGATTGGCTAACTCTTTATAAAACGGTACGTTAGAATCCCCATTGATGGTCGATACCACCGCCGTTTTACCCCCTGCGGCGAATTTTTTAATACTGGCGACAATGGTCTGGTAATCGCTGTGTCCGAATGGGGTGTACACCTCTTCGATGTCTTTATCGGCGACCCCTTTTGAATGCAAAAAGGCGCGTAAAATTTTGTTGGTCGTGCGCGGATAAACATAATCTGTGCCCAGCAGGAAGAAGCGTTTCGCGCTACCACCGTCCTCACTCATCAGATACTCAACCGCAGGGATCGCCTGCTGATTAGGGGCTGCGCCGGTATAGAAGACGTTAGGCGACATCTCCTCACCTTCATATTGCACTGGGTAAAACAGCAGACCGTTTAACTCTTCAAATACCGGTAGAACCGATTTACGCGAAACCGATGTCCAGCAGCCGAAAACTGCCGCTACCTTGTCCTGACTCAGCAATTGCCTTGCTTTTTCTGCAAATAACGGCCAGTTCGAGGCCGGGTCAACCACCACCGGTTCCAGCTTTTTACCCAACACACCACCCTGAGCATTTATTTCATCGATAGTCATCAACGCCACATCTTTTAGCGGCGTTTCGGATATGGCCATCGTGCCGGATAACGAATGCATGATGCCAACCTTAATGGTGTCGGCTGCCTGAACGCTAAAACTCACGCCCATTGCTACAACAGAGGCAGAAAGTGCAAAAGCTTTTAAAAATGTACGACGCTGCATAGTTTCACTCCTGAAATTAGACTTGCTGAAAGCTCCGGTGCAGCCGGGCAGACAAAACGGTGCAAATTAAGGGTGTTCAGAAGTGATAAGGCAAAAACGATGCCAGATATTAAAATACCCTATAAAATCAATAAATTAGAACTCTACACACAAAGATCAGTATTCCATTTCCCCGCCAAAAGGATTAATCACACGAAAAAATGAACCACCATGAAACAACCCTGCATTATAAACGTGCAACAATCTGTGTCAGCATCACACCGTCATAACAGCGTCTCAGGGTTTAAAAACAGGGTTATTTGTGCGCAGATAAATGTGTCTCGTCACTATTATTTATTTTATACGACGTGATCATGTCAAAAATTTACTTTTCAGCCGAAATAATCACACAGTTCAGCCTTTGTTTAAGATTGAATTGCTACTATAGTCATAAGCGAGGTGAACTTAAGGTAAGAGAGGAAACTCACAGATAAAGGAGCATTTACTATGCTGGGTAATATGAATATTTTTATGGCTGTTCTGGGAATTATTTTATTTTCCGGTTTCCTGGCCGCGTATTTTAGCCACAGATGGGATGATTGATGAACGGAGATAGTCCTGCACCGACCCGGCCCCTTGTAGCGTAACTGCACAAGGGGCCATTTTTTTACCTGAATCGCGCTCGCGGTACCTTTTTCCTGATTTACAGATAAAAAAAACCGCCGGATAAACCAGCGGTAAATGCTTGCATGGATAGATTTGTGTTTTGCTTTTATACGCTATCTGGCAATTCCCTGCGAAGATAACGGATAGTCAGCTAACCTATCATCGACAACCCCAATGAAAGTTAAACGAAACGCAACTACCTCAAAGCGTTTTCGAAAACTCACGCACTGAGGGGATACGAGGTCTCGTCATTGATGTCCACCAACGCGATCTGCTCATTTTCATTCATAAACATACAGCGATTTCTGCCGGTCTGTTTCCCCTGATACATCGCCCTGTCAGCCCGACCAAGCGCGGTATCCAGCGTTTCACCCTGTTGAACCCGGGTTATGCCAGCCGTTACCGTGATACCGATCTCTCCATCAGAGTAGGGAATTTTTTTCTGACCAATCAGACGACAAAGTCGCAAACCCGCCTGGCATGCCTGCTCGTCCGTTTTTGTTCTAATGATGATAATGAACTCTTCTCCACCGTAGCGGTACGCCACTTCATCATATCGCGTCCATGACAATAAATTTGATGCCAGAGCCCGCAATACCACGTCACCAACCAAATGGCCGTAGGTATCGTTAACGTATTTAAAACGATCGATATCCAACAACAATAAATAGAGATTAAGCGGTTCGGCATCGAGCAACTGCCGATCAAAAGACTCATCAAGCATTCTTCTGCCAGGTAAACCTGTTAATACATCGATATTACTACGGATACTCAATAAATATATTTTGTAGTCCATTACAGATGAGGTAAATGCCAGAAGCGCGTCCTGGAAACTGTCGAAATGCCATGAGTGGCTACGTTTCTCCACTATAGCCAATAGCAACTCCTTGCCTAATAAATGCATCTTTTCGTGAGTGGCACTTATCTTGCTCACGTAACTACAATCATCCTCATTGTACCGCGATTGATTATTAAGCCACTGTCCAAATCGACAAACTAAATGCGAGTTTTCACCCATAATATCAGGCTGTGTTACATCTGAAGACACCACGCAGCGGAACATCTTTACCAGCCATTTGTAGTGGGCATCAATGGACTTGTTCAACTCAATCAAAATTGTATCTATTTCCTTCGTATTTCTCATCATCACGTTCTCTCTCCCTGTTCGAGCGTTTCTGATGGAATTATCTTAACGATAAAAAAGAAAATTTATGTAAATTTTTTAATAGTAATTAATAAGCCGCGATTAACAATAGCATTGCGCTATGCCACTGGTCGCGGCATAGCGAGTATCGCCGACTCAGTTCATACCTGGCTCAAATTGGTCGCGGTTCATTGAGCCTTTTATTTTCGCGGATAGATAAAAACCGTTAAGAAAGCTGATGTGTATGCCTTAAGCTTTTTATAGCTATGAATGTCCAGTGTCAGTGTTGCTACCGTCAGAGTTGTTACGGTCAGGGTAAAAATTACAATATCCCCTGCAGTCGCCAGTGGCCAATTCTCAAAGTAGGTTTGCAGACTGTTAAGGACGATTTTATCAACAAGTTCTGTACGTTCAGGCATGTTTAAGACCTCTATGAAGTTCAACGTTTTGGAACAATGATTGTCGCACAGAGTAAAAGTAACTTTTTCCGGTAAGGACGTTAAATTGCAGGGTTCTTTTCTTAGATAATTCAAATAAACGGGCATCACATCCGGTTGTTGATGCGCGAAGCGACAGTAAGCAGTAGGCCGGATGGCGCTTCGCTACCCGGCCTACTGCGTAATTCCCTTTTCAGCACAATGATGAATTTATCGGCATCATTATGTTTAACTAAGCTGAATTGAGGACTTTCCCCCTCTGAACAAACCTTACGCGCTCAAACCACGATGTTCCAGCATCGGCTCCATTTTTGGATCGCGTCCGCTCCACTGGCGGTAAAGTTCAGTTAAATCAGTGCTATTTCCACGAGACAAAATCGCTTCGCGGAATTTCTGCCCGTTTTCGCGGGTTAATCCGCCCTGCTCTACAAACCACTGATAGCCATCATCGGCCAGCATTTGCGTCCACAAATAGGCGTAATAACCTGCGGCATAACCGCCGCCGAAGATATGGGCAAAATAGCTGCTGCGATAACGAGGCGGCACAGCCTTGAGTTCCAAACCTTCTGCTGCCAGCGCCTGCTGTTCAAATTGATCAACCGAAAGAGATAACGCGCTATTTTCCAGACTGTGCCAACGCATATCCAGCAATGCAGCACTGAGCAGTTCGGTCATGTCGTAACCTTTGTTAAACAGGCTGGCCCGCTGCATCTTATCCCGCAACGCCTGCGGCATTTGCTCCCCGGTATCAACATGACGAGCAAAACGAGCAAAGACCTGCGGATGACTTGCCCAGTGTTCGTTGATCTGCGAAGGAAATTCAACAAAATCACGCGGAGTGTTGGTCCCTGAAAGCGTGGCATAACGCTGAGTAGCGAACAGGCCGTGCAACGTGTGCCCAAACTCATGAAATAACGTAATAACATCATCCCACAATAACAGTGCAGGCTGACCTTTTGCCGGTTTTTGATAATTACACACGTTGTAAATAACCGGCCGGGTTTCATTGAGTTGCGATTGCTCAACAAAATTGCCCATCCAGGCACCACCGCTTTTCGATTCCCGGGCAAAGAAGTCGCCGTAAAATAACGCCAGACCTACGCCATCGTGATCAAATATTTCCCATACCCTAACATCCGGGTGATAAACAGGAATGTCGAACCGTTCTATAAATTTTATGCCAAAGAGTTGATTGGCCGTCCAGAAAACGCCCTCGTTCAGCACCGTATCAAGGGCAAAGTAAGGTTTGAGCTGCGCCTCATCCAGAGCATATTTCTCACGACGAACCTGCTCAGCATAAAATGCCCAGTCCCAGGCCTCGACGTTAAATTGCCCCTGTTCGTGATTGATAACATTCTGGATTTCGGCCTGTTCATCCAATACCCGAGCTCGCGCGGCAGGAACAATCGCCCGCATGAAAGTCAGTGCTGCTTCCGGTGTTTTTGCCATCTGGTCGGCAATTTTCCATGCCGCGTAATTGGCAAAACCGAGTAGTTTCGCCTGCTGCATCCGGATCTCGACCAGTCGCTGAACAATCGCCCGAGTATCGTTAGCGTCATTGTTTTCTGCTCTCGTCCATGCGCGGTTGAACAGATTTTCACGAGTCTGGCGATCGCGTAACGCCGCAAGCGCCGGTTGCTGTGTCGTGTTCAATAGCGGGATAACCCAACGCGCTTCAAGCCCTTTATCCTTTGCAGCTTCGGCGGCAACGGCAATTTCCTCTGCACTGAGTCCATCCAGATAACGTGCATCATCCACCACCAGAGCACCGGACTTGTTCGCCGCCAGCAGCCGTTGATTAAACTGGCTGGTCAGCGTGGCGGACTCCGTATTGAGCACTTTAAGGCGGGTTTTATCCGCCTCATTCAAACGTGCGCCAGCTAGTACAAAACGCTGGTGGATGACCTCCAGCAAGCGTGATGATTCGCTATCCAGTCCCAGCGAACCTCGCCGTTGCCAGACCGCTTCAACGCGCGAGAAAAGTGCTTCATTGAGATAGATATCATTGGCAAGGCTCGCCAGTTCCGCGGAAAACTCTTCATCAAGGCGCTGTAGTTCATCGTTGGTGTGTGCCGCCGTCATCGCGAAGAAAACGCTGGTTACGCGTGTCAGCAAAGCGCCACTTTGTTCAAGCGCCAGCAACGTATTGGCAAAATCAGGGGCTTGCGGGTTTTGCACAATCGCCTCGATCTCTGCACGTTTTTGCCGCACACCTTCATCGAACGCGGGGCGATAGTGCTGCACATCTATCTGATCAAACTGCGGGGCCTGATACGGCAATGTGCTGTGGTGAAAAAAAGGATTCGTTAACGACATCTTTCACTCCTGAAAACGATTTGTTTACCAGAGTAGACTTCCCGGGAATCAACCGCAATCACGTTACGCAGGAATAGCTCTGAACGGAAATGACGTGCTATGGTAGTACTACATAAAAAGCGTTGAGGAACAGTGAGATGATCGTTTTAGTAACCGGAGCAACCGCAGGTTTTGGTGAGTGCATTACGCGTCGTTTTATTGAGAATGGGCATAAAGTTATTGCCACCGGACGCCGCCAGGAGCGCCTGCAGGAGCTCAAAGATGAGCTGGGTGACCGCCTCTATACCGCGCAACTGGACGTACGTAATCGTGCATCAATCGAAGAAATGATGGACACCTTACCCGCAGAATGGCGCAATATTGATGTTCTGGTCAACAACGCGGGTCTGGCGCTGGGCCTTGAGCCTGCCCACAAGGCCAGCATTGAAGACTGGGAAAATATGATCGACACCAACAACAAAGGGCTTGTTTATATGACACGCGCCGTTCTGCCTGGCATGGTTGAACGCAACCGCGGTCATATTATCAATATCGGCTCTACAGCGGGCAGTTGGCCATACGCTGGCGGTAACGTCTACGGTGCGACTAAAGCGTTCGTGCGCCAGTTTAGCCTGAATTTACGTACTGATTTACACGGCACTGCAATTCGCGTTACCGACATCGAGCCGGGTCTGGTTGGCGGTACGGAATTCTCTAATGTCCGTTTCAAAGGTGATGATGCCAAAGCTGAAAAAGCCTACGAAAATACCACGGCGCTGACCCCGCAAGATGTTACAGAGGCGGTATGGTGGGTGGCTTCTTTACCGACTCATGTCAATATCAATACCCTTGAAATGATGCCTGTCGCGCAGTCTTTTGCCGGACTGAGTATTCATCGTGGCTAATTACTCTGCCCGGCCTTGCGCCGGGTATAGATAGCCTGAAAGAAGTGATAAAATATCCGGGTTAACTCTCTAAAAAGTAAGAATGAATGACCGTAGAAACGCAGCTCAACCCTACACAGCCAGTAAATCAACAGATTTACCGTATTCTTCGCCGTGATATCGTGCATTGCCTGATTGCACCCGGTACACCGCTGTCGGAGAAAGAGGTTTCCGTACGCTTTAATGTGTCACGCCAGCCGGTACGAGAAGCATTCATCAAACTGGCCGAGAACGGCCTGATTCAGATCCGTCCGCAGCGTGGCAGCTATGTGAACAAGATTTCGCTGTCGCAGGTGCAAAACGGCTGTTTTGTTCGCCAGGCAATTGAATGTGCCGTTGTACGCCGTGCCGCATCGCTGATCAACGATCAACAGTGCTACCAGCTTGAACAGAATTTGCATCAGCAGCGCATCGCAATTGACCGAAAACAGATCAATGATTTCTTCCAGCTTGATGATGAGTTTCATCAGAAACTGGCTTTAATCGCCGAGTGCCAACTCGCCTGGGATACCGTTGAGAATATAAAGGCCACAATTGACCGCGTTCGTTATATGAGCCTGGATCATATTTCCCCGCCTGAAATGCTGTTACGTCAGCATCACGATATTTTTGCCGCCCTTGAGAAGCACGATGGCGATGCGGTCGAGCGCGCAATGATGCTCCATCTCCAGGAAATTGGTGAGTCCGTTCAGCTCATCCGCCAGGAAAATAGCGACTGGTTCAGCGAAGATTAATACTACGCTCACCTCACACCGGGGTGAGTTTCTCCTGCATTTTCCCCTCTTCCGCATAACTGCATAAAAAAAGCTGTGATTTTGATCGAAAACAAAAAAAATCATTAACGAGAAGCGTATTTATATTGCGCCCGTTACGTGGGACTAAAAGCCCACGGGCTTTGACGGTAAGTTGGAAAGGAGAAAACACCATGAAAACATACGATCGTAACCGTAACGCAATCACCACTGGCAGCCGCGTCATGATCAGCGACACCGGACTCACAGGCCGCATTACAGCGATAGATACCGATGGCCTGACCGCTGAGCAGATCCGCCGCGGGAAAACAGTGGTAATCGAAGGATGTGAAGGAAAATACGCCCCCCTCGAGCTGATTCGTTTAGGCATGAACTGATTGGTGTGAATGCCAGAAAACACAGCGCCATCTGGCCCGTTGAAAGCCAGATGGCGACATAAAACATATTCTTCGTTACTTCAGTTTTTCTGCATACTTCGCAACTGTAGACTTCGCCCCTTCAGCCAGTAAAGCAAGATACGCTTGTGTGACCTGACGGTTGAACAGCTCAACCTGCGGCAGTTCGCGACCAAAAATAGCATCAATTGCCAGCAGCGCCTGAACGCGCTCTTCGCCCTCGTTACTGCTACGCACTGCATTCTGGATCACCGGCAACAGTGGATCGCTAATTTCAATCGCCTGGCCCTGTTCATCCACACCACCTACGTAACGCATCCAGCCAGCCACACCCAGTGCCAGCAGCGCAAAGTCACTACCGTGAACAATGTGCCAACGAATGGAATCAAGCATACGCTGCGGCAGCTTTTGGCTGCCGTCCATGGCGATCTGCCAGGTACGATGACGGAGCGCCGGATTGCTGTAGCGCTCAATTAACAGATCGGCATAACGCTGTAAATCAACACCTTTTACTTTCAGCGTAGGGGCTTGTTCCTGCAACATCAGCGCACGGGCAGCAAGACGATAATTTTCATCGCCCATGCAATCATTAATATGCTGATATCCCGCCAGATAACCAAGATACGCAAGGAAGGAATGGCTGCCGTTGAGCATACGCAGTTTCATCTCTTCAAATGGAATGACATCAGCCACCAGCTCAGCACCGGCTTTCTCCCATTCAGGGCGACCGGCGACAAAGTTATCTTCAATTACCCACTGGCGGAACGGTTCACATGCAACGCCTGCCGGGTCGCGTACGCCGGTGATATGTTCAATTTTGTCCAGCGTCTCTTGCGTAACAGCTGGGACAATGCGGTCAACCATTGTTGATGGGAATGTCACATGTTGTTCGATCCACGCGGCCAGTTCCATATCCACCGCTCGGGCATATGCAGTGACAACATTGCGCATCACATGACCGTTTTCTGGCATGTTATCGCAGGACATCACGGTGAAGGCGGCTAAACCCGCAGCTTTGCGACGCGCCAGGGCTTCAACCACCACGCCCGGCGCAGTTTTTGGCTGTTTGGAGTTTTGCAGATCGGCTGCAATCATTGGGTTGTCTAACATCAGTTGGCCGGTCGCCGGAGAATGGCAGTATCCTTTCTCGGTGATGGTCAGGGAAACGATCGCAACCTGCGGTTCACACATCGCTGCCAGTACGCTTTCCAGACCATCAACCTGCGCATGCAATGCGTTTTTCACCACGCCCACGACTCTCGCAGTCCAGGCATCAGCAGACATCTCTGCAACGGTATACAGATTATCTTGCTGTTTCAGATCGAAAATCTGCTGCTCGCCGCCAATCAGGTTCACTTCGCAGTAGCCCCAGTCACTGCCATGATCGGCGGCCAGAATGTCTGCGTAAACACCCTGATGTGCGCGGTGAAACGCGCCAAACCCCAGATGAACAATACGCGGAACCAGTTTTGAACGATCGTAGTCAGGAAGTGCAGCCTTTGCCGCTAAGAGCTTATTTTGCATGGTATGGCCTACTTATAAATGAAATCAGGACTGTTCCAGAGTAACGCCTGTATGGTTGTATGTTTTGATTTGCATTAAGCTTTTTATGATTGGTATGACATCATGCAAAGCTGTGTAATAGCATGGGCAGCGTACGAGTACATCCGCCCATGCTACTGTCTGGTATCAGCTTGTCTGAGTCACCGAGCAACGAACCTTCTCGGCTTTATTCACCTCGGCAGCATCCTCAAGCACGCTCAGGTCGCGATCTTTCACTTCTGGCATCAGCAACGCGGAAATCAGACCAATCAGTGAATAAGCAATGACCATCACCAGAATTGGCCACCAGGAATTAGTCATGTTGCAGAAAATACCCGCCAGAACCGGACCAAAACCAACGGCAACTAACCCGCCCGCCTCTTTTGAAATCGCCATTCGCGTAAACCGGTTACGCGCACCGAACATTTCCGCCATGGTTATATTTTCGAGAGCAAATAACCCCAATACGGCAAAGTTATGAATAACAATCAGTGCCGTCATAATGACACCCGGGCTATACGTTTTATCCACTACAATTGACAGCATCGGGTAAGCCAAAATAATTGCTGAGATATTCAGGATAATATAAGGCAAACGTCGACCAAATTTATCAGACAACCAACCAAGCAACGGTATTGTAATAAAGCCTAACACCGAACTGATCATTAAGGCATCAGTGGGTATAGATTTATCAAATAACAGCGTCTGCACTAAATAACCGGCAAGGAAGGTTTGAATTAATCCTGAATTACCCGCTTGTCCAAAACGTAGGCCGGTTGCCAGCCAGAAAGATTTACTGGTAAACATCGCCCCCAGCGTATTTTCTGACGAATTATTTAATGCCGGAGCATTTTCTTCATCATTTACTTTCTCAAATACCGGGCTTTCTTTGAGATTCATACGCAACCAGATGGCAAAGATCATCACCACGACACTCGCCAGGAACGGAATGCGCCAACCCCAGGCTAATAACTCCTCACGGTCGAGCGCAAAGAACATCACCGCCCAGATGGCCGTTGCGCTAAGGGTTCCACAGTTGGTTCCCATGGCAACAAGTGAGGAAATAATGCCACGTTTACCTTTTGGTGCGTACTCAGCAAGCATCGTGCCTGCGCCCGAGATTTCAGCTCCTGCACCAAGCCCTTGCACGATACGCAGCGTCACCAGTAGCACAGGCGCAAAGATACCAATTTGTGCATATGTTGGCAGCACACCAATTAAGGTCGTACAAATTCCCATCATCGTAATGGTAATAAACAGCACTTTTTTACGGCCGATGCTGTCTCCCATTTTGCCAAATATAAATGCGCCAACGATACGAGCAATATATCCTGCACCGTATGTGCCCATCGCTAAAATAAGCGCCATGGCGGCAGACTGTTCCGGGAAAAATATTTCATGGAATACCAGTGCGGCACCCAATGAATATAGCTGAAAATCCATAAATTCGAGCGCAGTCCCCAACCATCCGGATACGGCAGCTCTAACCAGATCTTTCGTGGATCTTTCGTGTTTTTCTTGATTCATATTGGCTATCTCTAAGAGGTAAGATGCGTACCACTTACTCGCAGTTATTTATATTATTCAGTGAATGTGAGTAAGACTTTGCAGCAGTGCTGCTGATCTTTCTCAAACAATTCAATTGCGTCTGTAACGTGGTGATAGTCAAAAGTGTGAGTAATAAGTTGATTAGGATCGATAAGTCCGTTGACCAACCAATCAATCACAACCGGGAATTTGTTCGCATTTAACCTTGAGGAATAAATGGACAGTTCTTTCCCGGTAATGCCTTGTTGAATAATCTGACAAGGATCACTGGAGAAGCCCATCAGAACAATTCGCGCAGCCGGCGATGCAAGCGTGATAGCCTCCTGTAAAATGGATGGATGGCAAGCTGCATCCACGATGATGGTCGGTTTTAGCCCGTTTTCCGCCAGGAACTCTTGCAACGAGTGCTGACTATTATTGATGGCCCAGTCTGCACCGCACTGCTTCGCCATATTCAGGCGTTCATCGATTCTGTCGGCAATCACCACTGTTTTTACTTTATAGACACGTTTAAGCGCCTGTACGGTGGTAAGCCCCATAGGACCCGCGCCATAAATCAGCGCAATATCGTTCTCTGTTGGTTTAATTTGCCCGGTCACGTTTGCGGCGATGGTGAAAGGCTCCACCATAACTGCATGCTCATCAGGCACGGCGTCAGGGATCGTCCAGGCATTTTTCGCCGGCACAACCGCGTACTCGCTGAAACCGCCATCGCGGTGCACGCCCAGAACCACCAGCGATGTACAAACGTTAGGTTTACCAATTGAACAGGGATAACAATGTCCGCAGCTGATGACCGGATCAACGGACACCCGCTCGCCTATTCGCGAATGGTCAACGCCGTCACCCACAGCCTCGATCACGCCATAAAACTCGTGGCCAATCACACGTGGGTATTGCGCAAATGGATTATGACCGCGGTAAATATGGCTGTCTGAACCACAAATTCCTGCCAGTTTCACTTTTACCCTGACCTCACCTGCTGAGGGCTCTGGCACCGGTCGTTCGGCGATAATCAGCGTATTCGGTTTTTCAATCACGATACTTTTCATAGCAAATCACTCCTTACCAGTTCCACAGCGTGCCATCTTCCAGGCGAGCAACAGGCAGATATGCAGGGTCATACGGATATTTCGCCGCCAGTTTTTCGTCAAACTCGATCCCAAGGCCGGGTTTGTCTCCTGGGTGCATATAGCCGTTATCAAAGGTCCAGTTATGCGGGAACACTTCCAGCATCTGCTCGGAATAACCCATATATTCCTGTACGCCGAAGTTCGGCACCCAGAGATCAAAATGTAGCGCAGCGGCCATGCACACAGGCGACAGATCGGAAGGTCCATGTGAACCGGTACGTACTTGATACAACGACGCAAAATCGGCAATCCGGCGCATACCGGTGATACCACCCGCATGGGTGATGGTGGTGCGGATATAGTCGATCAGTTGTTCTTCAATAAGCTGTTTACAGTCCCATATACTGTTGAACACTTCCCCTACCGCTATCGGCGTGACCGTATGCTGGCGGATCAGGCGGAAGCACTCCTGGTTTTCAGCTGGCGTTGGATCTTCCATCCAGAACAAACGGTACTGTTCAATGCTTTTGCCGAAACGGGCCGCTTCAATTGGCGTCAGACGGTGGTGCATATCGTGTAAAAGGTGTTCGTTGAAACCAAACTTGTCACGCACGGCAGCAAACAATTTGGGTGTGAAATCCAGGTATTTCTCCGTTGACCACAACTGCTCTTCCGGCCATTGCCCTTTGGTGGCGGGTTCGTAGGCCAGTCCTTTGCCTTTAGACATACCGTAAGTGGTTTTCATGCCCGGCACGCCGCACTGCACGCGAATGGCTTTAAAGCCCATTTCTTTATGACGCGCATAATCTTCGAGTACGTCATCAACGGTATGGCCTGTGGTGTGGCAGTAGACCATAACCCCTTCACGAGAAGCTCCGCCGAGCAACTGGTACAATGGCATATTCGCCGCTTTCGCTTTGATGTCCCAGAGAGCCATATCCACTGCGGAAATCGCCGACATGGTGACCGGCCCACGACGCCAGTACGCGCCTTTGTAGAAAAACTGCCAGATATCCTCAATACGATGTGCATCACGACCAATAAGCTGCGGACACACGTGATCTTTCAGATACGACGCCACGGACAGCTCGCGTCCATTTAACGTGGCATCTCCCAGCCCGGTGATCCCATCTTCTGTCGTAATTTTCAACGTCACAAAATTACGTCCAGGACAGGTAACAAAAACATCAGCCCCAACAATCTTCATTTCTTATTCCCTACATCTGTTCTTGTGATGCAGGAAATTTACCCAACTGAGCTACTACCATACAAGTATGAAGATCAAAAAAGTGCTGTTTGATCACAAAAAAGGCGCTATGCGCGCCCCCATCCAGCCACAATGATCAACATGCCGCACAACGCCACCAGCGCGCCAGACCAGTCATACAAACTGAGTTTTACACCATCGACAATGCGTAGCCATAGCAGCGCGGTCACCACGTAAACACCGCCATAGGCTGCGTATACGCGCCCGCTGGCTGCCGGGTGCAGTGTCAGCAACCAGACGAATAAAGCCAGTGACACCCCGGCGGGTATCAGCAACCAAGCTGTAGCTCCTCGCTTAAGCCAAAGCCAGGGTAAAAAGCAGCCAATGATTTCGCATAACGCGGTGATGAAAAAAAGGAATGTGGTCTTAAGCATTGATGTTATTCAGTTACCTTCGGTTTAACCATGATACGACAGAATCTCGTTAGCGTATCCATATCCACCGGGTGGGTATGCCCGCAAACTGGAATAGTGTAGAATTTAACCCTGTTTTATCGTTTTTACCCTTTCCCATAAAAGGAATTCACCATGAAAATTACACTGACCAAACGCCTGTGCCTGACGACTATGCTGACGCTGGCTGCGGCTGTGTACACCTCTTCCGCATTTGCTGAAACCAGTAAACTGATCATTGAATCCGGAGACAGTGCGCAAAGTCGTCAACAAGCCGCAATGGAAAAGGAACAATGGAACGATACGCGTCAGCTTCGCCAGAAAGTCAACAAACGTGTAGAGAAAGAGTGGGACAAAACCGACGCTGCCTTCGATAGTCGTGATAAGTGCGAACAGAGCGCTAATATTAATGCGTACTGGGAACCCAACACCCTGCGCTGCCTTGACCGCCGTACTGGCCGCACCGTTGCCCCATAATCATTGCACTTTGAAGGATATTGAAAGGATACGATATGACTAGCGCCCTCAGTGTTAAGTTGCGCCCGCTGGAGCGTGAAGATTTACGATTCGTCCATCAGCTTGATAATAATGCCAGCGTAATGCGTTACTGGTTTGAAGAACCTTACGAAGCGTTTGTTGAGCTGTCAGACCTGTATGACAAACATATCCACGACCAAAGCGAACGTCGCTTCGTGGTGGAGTGCGACGGTGAAAAAGCCGGGCTGGTGGAGCTGGTTGAAATTAACCATGTGCACCGCCGGGCCGAATTTCAGATCATTATTTCGCCGGAGTATCAGGGGAAGGGTCTGGCCTCACGGGCGGCTAAGCTTGCGATGGATTACGGCTTTACCGTACTTAACCTCTATAAGCTGTATTTGATCGTTGATAAAGAGAACGAAAAAGCTATCCACATCTACCGTAAACTCGGCTTTATGGTCGAAGGTGAGCTGATTCATGAATTCTTTATCAACGGCCAATACCGCAACACTATCCGCATGTGCATCTTCCAGCAGCAGTATCTGGCAGAACACAAAACAGCAGGCCCTAACCTGCTGCAACCTACCGCTCAGTAAAGGCGATTAGTAGTAATCGATAGTGTTTTCAATCGAGTAATGATGTTCAACTGCCGGCTTCACGCTCTCGTCAACGATAACGAGCTGGCAGTTGACCGGATTTGCGTATTCATCGTATTTGCACGTTTGTTTGACATTGCCTAACGGATGATTGTTGAGCAGGCTCACCGCGGTGTAATCCAGTTTCTTCAACGGGTCGACCGACGGTTTGGCATCAACCTGTAAGGTATTGTCCTTATTGACGGTTGTTTTACCCAGCGGGTAGCCTTCCGCATCATATCGGTACTGCACCTTCATCTCTTTGCCCGTGGCAGAAACGACAAAACCGTTATCGTCGGTATCCCACACCACACCTGCCGCTGGCAGTTCCGCCAGTTGGCATTTGCCCTGTAAACGGATCCGTTTTTCCAGCGTTTCGGCATCCCGATAGTAGTTCGCATCCAGGACCAGCGCCATGCCGGTATTGTTTTCGATATCGTGCAGTTCAAGCGTATCGAAACACCCTTCCTGTGACAGCGTACCAACAACCCGCTTAGTGACCTCACCTTTATCATTAAGCAGCGTCTGGCTGAAATCTTTCACCGGCCCACGCAGCGGGTCGAAATCAAATTCATTGGAAAAACTGGCCATTTCCGGCGTAAAGGAAACCAGCCCTTTGGCGTTATCACACCCAACCAGCACGACACACAGAAATCCTAACAGGGCCTGTTTCTTCACATTTTTCACCGGAATAAGAAGATAATTCTCAATCATATTAGCAAATACAGTTATTTACACCAGAAATGCTAATCTTAGTCTATGTCGATAACAAAGGAGCTGATGATGAAATACATAACAGGACTGGCCGCGCTCATACTGCTAGCCGCCTCACCGCAGGTTCTGGCGGCCCCGGCGTCATGTGAACGCGTGAAGAGCGATATCGAACAGCGCATCATCAATAATGGCGTCGCAGAGTCCAGCTTTTCGCTGAACATTGTCCCCAACGATCAGGCCGATCAACCTGATTCACTGGTGGTAGGCCATTGTGCAAACGATACGCACAAAATTCTCTATACCCGGACCAACAGCGGCAACGCCCCTGCCAATAGCACCCCAGCCCAAGACGGACACGCCGCCGAACCGCAATAAATCTCCCCCTCCGTACGCGGAGGGGTACTCCTGTTTGATATGCATTAAGATGGCATACCCATAAGGGGGTAAACTCATTCCATTATTAGCATGCTATTAATTTCGTTATAAATATTCATATATAACGATAACTATAATGGAGTGAGTTATGTCGGAAACTGAGCAATATGGAGGCATCAGCCGCAGGACATTAGTGAAATCCTCGGCTATCGGTTCGTTGGCGCTGGCCGCGGGCGGGCTGTCGTTACCTTTTGGCATACGAACTGCAGCAGCAACGGTACAGAACTCAATACACCCCGTTGAAGATAAAGCTGTCTGGAGTTCTTGTACCGTAAACTGCGGCAGCCGTTGTCTTTTACGCCTGCACGTAAAAGATGATGCTGTCTACTGGGTCGAATCTGATACAACGGGGGATGATACCTACGGTAATCACCAGGTTCGTGCCTGCTTGCGCGGTCGTTCGATTCGCCGTCGCATGAATCACCCTGATCGCCTTAAATATCCCATGAAACGTGTAGGCAAACGCGGAGAAGGAAAATTTGAGCGTATCACCTGGGATGAAGCACTGGATACCATTAGCGGTAATTTGAAGCGCATCCTGCAGGATTATGGTAATGAAGCCGTCCACGTACTGTACGGTACAGGTGTAGATGGTGGGAATATTACTAACTCCAATGTCCCCTATCGCTTGATGAATTCATGCGGCGGATATTTGAGTCGCTATGGTAGCTATAGTACCGCACAAATCAGCGCTGCCATGGGTTATATGTTTGGTGCTAACGACGGCAACAGCCCGGACGATATCGCCAATACAAAACTGGTTGTCATGTTTGGCAACAACCCTGCCGAAACCCGCATGAGCGGCGGTGGTGTAACCTGGTATGTTGAGCAAGCCCGCGAACGTTCAAACGCCCGAATGATCGTTATCGATCCTCGTTATAACGATACTGCCGCTGGCCGTGAAGATGAATGGCTTCCTATACGTCCGGGAACTGACGCTGCATTGGCGGCGGCGATTGCATGGGTGTTAATCACCGAAGATCTGATTGATAAACCTTTTCTCGATAAATACTGCGTTGGCTACGACGAAACCACTCTTCCTGCCAGTGCCCCCCGGAATGCGCACTATAAGGCCTATATTCTGGGCGAAGGCTCGGATGGGATCGCCAAAACACCAGAATGGGCTTCGCACATTACCAGCATTCCTGCTGAAAAGATTATCCAGTTGGCACGTGAGATTGGATCGGCGAAACCCGCTTATATCTGCCAGGGTTGGGGGCCGCAACGTCACTCCAACGGTGAACAAACTGCCCGCGCTATTACTATGCTCTCAGTTTTAACAGGCAACGTAGGGATTAATGGCGGTAACTCAGGCATGCGTGAGGGAACCTGGGATCTGGGCGTGGAATGGTTCTCCATGTTAGAAAATCCGGTTAAAACACAGATATCTGTCTTTACCTGGACGGATGCTATCGATCATGGTGCAGAGATGACCGCTACCAAGGACGGTGTTCGCGGCAAAGATAAGCTGGACGTGCCTATCAAGTTTATCTGGTGTTATGCCAGTAATACGCTCATCAATCAGCATGGCAATATCGCGCATACCCATGAAGTCTTGCAGGATGACAGCAAGTGCGAAATGATCGTCGGTATTGAGCATTTTATGACTGCCTCCGCAAAATACTGCGACATCCTGCTGCCTGACCTGATGCCAACCGAACAGGAAGATCTCATCTCACACGAGTCTGCCGGGAACATGGGGTATGTCATCCTTGGTCAACCAGCTACCTCGCCGAAATTTGAACGTAAACCCATTTACTGGACGCTAAGCGAAGTTGCCAAACGTCTTGGCCCGGATGTGTACCAAACGTTCACCGAAGGTCGTACGCAGCAAGAATGGGTGAAATACCTGCATGCCAAAACCAAAGAGCGTAACCCGGAAATGCCGGATTACGAGGAGATGAAAACAACAGGCATATTCAAGAAAAAATGTCCCGAAGAACACTATGTTGCTTTTCGTTCTTTCCGGGAAGATCCCAAGGCTAACCCATTGAAAACGCCATCAGGGAAAATTGAGATTTACTCTGAACGGCTTGCCGCCATCGCAGAAACATGGGAACTCAAAGACGACGAGATTGTTCATCCTCTTCCAGCTTATGCACCAGGCTTTGACGGTTGGGACGATCCTAAACGCAAAACATACCCACTGCAGCTCACAGGGTTCCACTATAAGGCGAGAACCCACTCCAGCTACGGCAATATCGACGTGTTACAGCAGGCTTGCCCGCAGGAAATCTGGATGAACCCCATCGATGCCAATACACGTGGTATTCGTAACGGCGACACGGTAAGGGTGTTTAACAATAATGGTCAGATGCTGATCGCGGCGAAAGTGACACCACGCATTTTGCCAGGCGTCACTGCCATCGGGCAAGGGGCATGGCTCAATGCCGATATGTTCGGCGATCGGATCGATCATGGTGGTTCAATTAACATTCTCACGTCGCATCGACCATCTCCGCTCGCGAAGGGAAACCCATCCCACAGTAATCTCGTTCAGGTTGAAAAGGCTTAAGGTGTAACCCACATGACAACTCAGTATGGATTTTTTATTGATTCCAGCCGTTGCACAGGGTGTAAAACCTGCGAGCTGGCCTGTAAAGACTACAAAGATCTCACGCCTGACGTCAGTTTCCGGCGGATTTACGAATACGCAGGTGGTGACTGGCAGGAAGACAACGGCGTCTGGCACCAGAACGTTTTTGCTTACTATCTCTCTATCTCCTGTAACCACTGCGAAGATCCGGCCTGCACCAAGGTTTGTCCAAGCGGCGCTATGCATAAGCGTGAGGATGGTTTTGTGGTGGTCGATGAAGACGTGTGCATTGGCTGTCGCTACTGTCATATGGCCTGCCCGTACGGTGCGCCACAGTACAATGCTGCGAAAGGACATATGACCAAGTGCGATGGCTGTCATGATCGCGTGGCAGACGGCAAAAAGCCCATCTGCGTCGAGTCCTGTCCGCTGCGTGCGCTGGATTTTGGCCCCATCGACGAACTGCGCAAAAAACATGGTGAACTGGCTGCCGTCGCCCCGCTACCGGGTGCGCACTTCACCAAACCGAGTATTGTGATCAAACCAAACGCCAATTGCCGCCCGACCGGGGATACCACGGGTTTTCTGGCTAATCCAAAGGAGGTGTAAAATGGGAAATGGATGGCATGAATGGCCGCTGGTACTGTTCACGGTGCTGGGCCAGTGCGTAGCCGGGGCGCTGATCGTAAGTGGTTACGGCTGGCTGACCGCTAAGGACGAGCTGGTAAAACAACGTATCGTTCGCAGTATGTTTTTTCTCTGGCTGGTGATGGGCATCGCCTTTCTCGCCTCGGTCATGCATTTAGGTTCGCCGCTGCGCGCGTTTAACTCGCTGAACAGAATTGGCGCATCGGCGCTGAGTAACGAAATTGCCAGCGGTTCACTGTTTTTCGCCGTCGGTGGCCTGTGGTGGCTGGTGGCGTTTCTCGGTAAAATGCCCGCAGCGTTAGGTAAAATCTGGCTGCTGTTGAGCATGCTGCTGGGCCTGGTATTTGTCTTTGCGATGACCAACGTCTACCAGATAGACACCGTCCCAACCTGGTATAACGGCTATACTACACTGGCGTTTTTCATGACGATGCTGCTCAGTGGACCGCTATTTGCCGCTCTGCTGCTGCGTGCTGCAGGTGCTTCTTTTAACGCCGCCAGATTCGCCGGTATCAGCGTATTGGCTCTGCTGGTTACGGTGGCCGTTATTGTGCTGCAGGGACTGTCGCTCGGCGAGATCCACAGTTCGGTACAATCCGCCAGCGCGCTGGTTCCCGACTACGGAAGTTTACAGGTCTGGCGTGTCCTGCTGCTGGCTGCGGGTCTGGGTTGCTGGATATGTCCGTTGATCCGTCGCAAAGGACCGTCCACTGGCGGGTTAGCGCTCGGGTTAACTCTGGTGCTTGCCGGTGAAATCATTGGCCGCGGATTATTTTACGGTTTACATATGACAGTCGGAATGGCTGTCGCAGGTTAACTTTCGGGTGCGGGGCAACCCGCACTGTTCAGGATTGTTTGCATGACCCATTTTTCACAACGTGACAACTTTTCTACCGCAGCGCGTGTGCTCGGCGCGCTGTTTTACTATGCCCCAGACAGTGCAGAAGCTTCGGCACTGGTCAGTGCGTTAACAACCGATGGCTGGCAGGCGCAGTGGCCGCTTGAAAAGACAACGCTTTCGCCGTTAGTCGCACAGTTTCAGGCTGAGGCCGATGAGTCTCTTCCGCAGGCCTGGCAACGTCTGTTTGTTGGCCCTTATGCGCTTCCTTCTCCGCCCTGGGGGTCCGTCTGGCTGGATCGTGAAAACGTATTATTTGGCGACTCCACGCTGGCATTACGTCAGTGGATGCGGGACAACGGCATCCAGTTTGCCATGCAGCAAAATGAGCCAGAAGATCACTTTGGTTCGCTGCTGTTACTGACAGCCTGGCTTGCTGAGAACGAACGCCACACCGAGTGCGAGCAATTGTTGGCCTGGCATCTGTTCCCATGGTCATCGCGCTTCCTTAATGTGTTTATCGAAAAAGCCGATCACCCGTTCTACCTGGCGCTGGGTGAGTTGGCGCGTCTGACGCTGGCACAGTGGCAATCACAGTTACTGATCCCGGTAGCCGATAAGCCTTTGTTCCGTTAATTTCGTCACAGGCAGGACGCGTCCTGCCTGTGGTGCATCCTGATGCGCACGCTGAGCTTTTGCTTCTGTTGCCTAATAGCCGCAAAATAGAGCGTCTGAATTTTCCAGTCTGGCCACTCATGCATCACTTACATGCTTACCCTGACCTGCGTGCCATGTTCCGCCGCCTGCTGATCGCCGCGTTGATTGGCGTCCTTGCTGCGCTGGCCGTCGCAGGATTTCGTCATGCCATGCTGCTTCTCGAATGGTTGTTTCTGAGCAATAACACGGGGAGTCTGGTCAACGCAGCGACAAACCTTTCGCCTTTAAGGCGTATGCTGACACCTGCACTCGGCGGTCTGGCGGCTGGATTACTACTGTGGGGCTGGCAAAAATTTAACCGTTTACGTCCACAGGCTCCCACTGATTATATGGAAGCCCTGCAAACCGACGGACAATTTGACGTCAGCGCAAGCCTGATAAAATCGCTGGCCTCGTTACTGGTCGTCGCCAGCGGGAGCGCCATCGGGCGTGAAGGTGCCATGATTTTACTGGCGGCACTGGCGGCCTCCTGCTTTGCTCAACGCTTTACCCCGCGTACAGAATGGAAGTTATGGATTGCCTGCGGCGCCGCTGCAGGTATGGCTGGAGCCTATCATGCCCCGCTGGCAGGCAGTTTATTTATTGCTGAAGTGTTGTTCGGCACGTTGATCCTGGCATCATTGGGGCCGGTGGTGGTATCCGCCGTCGTCGCTCTGCTCACCACCAATCTGTTGAGCGACAGCAATGCGCTGCTGTATACCGTGCACCTGTCGCGGGAATTGCATGTCCTGGAATACGTGATGATTGTCAGCACCGGTCTGGTTGCGGGCATCTGTGGACCGCTTTTCATGTGGTTGATGACCGCCAGCCATAGTGTATTTTTGCGTTTAAAACTCTCGCCGCCGTGGCAACTGGCGCTTGGCGGGCTGATCGTTGGCCTGCTTTCATTGCTCACGCCTGCGGTCTGGGGGAATGGCTACAGCGTGGTGCAGTCATATTTACTTTCACCACCGCTGCTGGCCGTGGTTAGCGGAATTTTTATCTGCAAATTACTGGCAGTGCTTGCCAGCAGTGGATCCGGTGCCCCTGGTGGCGTGTTTACGCCAACGCTGTTTGTCGGCTTGTCGGTGGGCATGTTGCTGGGTCAGGTATGGGGATTATGGCTTCCTGGCTCGGATGATATTGCTATTTTGCTAGGATTAACGGGGATGGCCACGCTACTGGCGGCTACCACGCATGCACCAATAATGTCGACGTTGATGGTTTGTGAAATGACCGGGGAGTATCGCCTACTCCCCGGATTACTGATCGCCTGTGTCCTGGCGTCGGTGCTGTCGCGTACGTTACGCCACGACTCTATCTACCGACAGCACGCTGCCGAGCATTGACAGGCGGATGTACTGTGACAGCTCACGCTGCTCTGCACGAGGCAGATAAGGCAGTTCACCGATCAGCGGTGCAGGTAATTTTTTACCAAGCACATCAATGATTTCCGCATAATGCGCCAGCCCCGGGTTAATGCGATTCGCAACCCAGCCAATCAACGGCAGTCCGTCGCTGGCTATCGCCTGCGCGGTGAGGATCGCATGATTAATACAGCCTTCCTGGATACCCACTACCATCAGCACCGGCAGTTGTTCCTGCACCACCCACTCCGATAACGGACGCAGATCGTTCATCAAGCTCCGCCAGCCTCCGGTGCCTTCCACGACAACGTGATCGACTTTTTCGCTAAGGCTTGCGAGACCGTTGGATAACAGGGTGTAATTGACCGGACCACTATGCGCCACGCTACTTTCATCTTCGCTCAACGCAATTGGGTTAATCGCCTCATAAGGCAGCTCGATAGATGACACACTTTGCAGTACCAGTGCATCTTTGTTGCGCAGACCTTCAGGCGTCTCTTTGCTGCCTTTGGCTACAGGTTTGTAACCCGCAACGCTTTTACCCCCTGACGCTAACGCTTGTAGTAATGCGCGGGAAACCACGGTCTTCCCAACAGAAGTGTCTGTACCTGTAATAAAGAAACGCTTCAGCATCACTAACTCCACCGTTATGCTTTGAAAATATAAGTCAGGAAAATAAAACAGTGGAGAAAGTCTAAGGTATGACGACCAGGATCAGCTTGAGATAGCGCAATTTTTCGTACAACAGTTAAAAAATGTTAACCCTGTAATAGACGAATCAACAAAGAACCGTTATACATCGCGTCCTTCACGAGCGCCGCCCCCGCCATCGTCCCCTGATTGGTAAACTGGGTGCTTTCAACGACTATATGCTGACTGTAAGCCGGAAGCGCCTGCTGACGAATGCTGTCAGCGATGGTAGGGAACAAGATATCTGCCGCTTTACTGAGCGGAGAGCCAATCAATATCTTTTGCGGGTTGAACAAATTCACCATGATGGCAAGAATTCGACCGACGTGGGTCCCGACGCCGCTAATGATATCTTTCGCCAATAAATCACCCTGCATGGCCGCCAGACACAGCGCGTCTACCGTTAACGGTTGTCCATGTAGAGAAGAACTCATTGACTGCTTCAGGCGCACCTGTGCCAATTCGAGCACGCTGTCGACGCTGGCGATTGTTTCCAGACAACCATGGTTACCGCAGTAGCAGCGTTTACCATAGGGATCGACCTGCGTATGGCCAATCTCCACCAGGCTACTGCTGCCTGCATGCAGCAAATGGCCGTCAGTGATCACCCCTGCACCCACGTTATGATCGATCACCACCTGAATGACGTCGCGCGCACCACGCGATGCGCCAAAAAGCGCCTCGGCCATCGTCCAGGCGCTGATATCGTGCTGAATATACACCGGCACGCCGGTATGGTTCTCAAGCGCTTCGCCCAACGGCATCTCTTTGACATCTTCGTAAAATGGCATGCGATGAACAATACCGTTTTCAGTATCAATAATACCGGGTAAGGTGATGGCGATGGAGGTTAAGCGCTCCAGCTTTTGCTGGTGGCGGATGAAAAACTGATCGACCTGGGTTATCACGCGATCCAGCAACGGTGTTTCGCTGACCAGCGCCATTTCAAGACAATCTTCAACCACCAGCTTGCTGCTCAGATCGCGTAGCGCCAGAAAAATCTCGCCACGACTGATACGAATGGATAAGTAGTGCCAGGCTTCCGTTTCGACAACCAGCCCAACGGCCGGACGCCCACGGCTACCCGCTTCCTTAATTTCCAGCTCTTGCACCAGATGCGCTTCGAGCATTTCGCGGACAATTTTGGTAATGCTGGCAGGCGCCAATTGTGCCAGGCGAGAGAGATCAATACGCGATACCGGACCCAGCTGATCAATCAGGCGATAAACCGCGCCCGCATTGGTCTGCTTAATTTGATCGATATGCCCAGGCTGACTATCAGCAACCACCACTTACTCCCTTTATTTTCGCGCTCCGAAATAATCTGCGGACTATGGTGAAGCACTTCAATGGCTTCCGTCAACTTTTTACTTAGCCTTGTGATTTACTGCACATTTTCACCCATTTTTAAACTAAATTAATCGCCTGAACGGCCGCCAGCAACTGCTCGCGAAAGCGTTGTGCGGCGTGACTTTGCTCATGATGCTTTGGCCACACTAACCACATTTCCGAGACAGCATCTTCTTCCGCTATCGGGATCCAACACATTTCATACAGCTGCACCCGTTTAAAAGAAGCAGGAAGTATAGAAACCCCTAATCCTGCGGCCACCAGCCCGATAATAGTCATCGCCTCGCCAACCTCCTGCGCAATCGTCGGTTTCAGTCCATAGCGACGCATCAGGCCCAGAATATCGTCATACAACCCTGTCCCCACATGGGGGTCAAAAAAGACAAATGGCTCATTCGCCAGCTCGGCCAACGTGACCACGGGTTTTTGCGCCAACGGATGCGCGCGTGGGATCATCGCCATTAGTGGTTCATGCAGAATAATTTCGCGCGCCAGCGTTTCCGGAAGCTGCGTATTGCGCAGTAGTCCCAAGTCCAGCGTACCTTCATTGAGCGGAGCAATTTGCTCACGCGTGTTCATTTCGCGGGTTTGCATATGCACTGCCGGGTAGCTTTGGCGAAACAGAGATAAGGTATCTGAAACCGCTTTGATAAACGGCGCGGACGACGTAAAGCCGATACGCAATTCCCCTGCTTCTCCCAGATGCAAACGCTCAGCCCTGGCGGCGGCTTCATTAACCAGCCCGAGGATCTGCCGACTGTCGGCCAGAAACTGCTTTCCGGCAGAAGTCAGCGCCACGCTACGGTTAGTTCGGGCAAGTAACCGGGCGCCAACCTGTTGTTCAAGGATCTGGATCTGCTGACTTAGCGGCGGTTGCGAAATGTTTAGCCGCGCCGCCGCCCGACCAAAATGCAACTCTTCGGCAACGGCCACAAAGTAACGTAAATGACGCAGTTCGATATTCATATTTTTAAAATATTATTTGAGATTATTAATATATTAGACAGAATATTGTGATTTTCATACTCTTAAGGCTGGTCCTGTAGACGTAATTGAATGAGCAAGGATTTCAAGTGAGCCGTACAACAACTGTCGATACCGCGCCAACAAGCGATGTTGATGAACAGATAGTTACCCCGCCGGATGGATTTATCAAACGCGGAACATCCCCATTTATGCGCGTCACGCTGGCGCTGTTTTCCGCCGGACTGGCGACTTTTGCCCTCCTCTATTGCGTACAACCCATACTACCAGTGCTTTCGCACGAGTTTGGGGTTTCTCCCGCCAGCAGCAGTATCTCGCTTTCCATCTCAACGGCGATGCTGGCTATAGGGTTACTGTTTACCGGCCCACTTTCAGATGCTATTGGCCGCAAGCCGGTGATGGTTACCGCGCTGCTGCTCGCCTCTTGTTGCACACTGCTTTCAACGATGATGACCAGCTGGCACGGTATTTTAATCATGCGGGCGCTGATAGGACTT
Source organism: Citrobacter sp. A316 (assembly GCF_002042945.1). Lineage (NCBI taxonomy): Bacteria > Pseudomonadati > Pseudomonadota > Gammaproteobacteria > Enterobacterales > Enterobacteriaceae > Citrobacter > Citrobacter sp. A316. The sequence goes on along the minus strand of NZ_MVFZ01000005.1, from coordinate 168,427 downwards.
TCACTGAGCGGCGTCGCGGCAGTAGGGATGACCTATCTGAGTGAAGAAATTCATCCTAGTTTCGTCGCCTTCTCAATGGGCCTGTATATCAGCGGTAACTCGATTGGCGGTATGAGTGGTCGCTTGATCAGCGGCGTGTTTACTGACTTTTTTAACTGGCGTATCGCGCTGGCGGCGATCGGCTGTTTTGCCCTTGCCTCTGCGCTGATGTTCTGGAAAATCTTACCGGAATCGCGTCATTTCAGACCCACGTCGCTGCGCCCGAAAACGCTGTTTATCAACTTCCGCCTGCACTGGCGCGACAGAGGCTTGCCGCTGCTGTTTGCGGAAGGTTTTTTACTGATGGGATCGTTTGTCACGCTGTTTAATTACATCGGCTACCGCCTGATGCTCTCCCCCTGGGAGCTCAGCCAGGCGGTTGTCGGTCTGTTATCTGTGGCGTATCTGACCGGGACCTGGAGTTCGCCAAAGGCGGGTTCTATGACCACTCGTTATGGCCGTGGCCCGGTCATGCTCTTTTCAACTGGCGTGATGCTGGTTGGACTGTTGATGACCCTGTTCACATCGCTATGGCTGATCTTTGCCGGGATGCTACTCTTTTCAGCCGGATTCTTTGCCGCGCACTCCGTAGCAAGCAGCTGGATTGGACCACGGGCAAAACGCGCTAAAGGCCAGGCTTCTTCCCTGTACCTGTTCAGCTATTATCTGGGATCCAGTATTGCCGGTACGCTGGGCGGTGTGTTCTGGCACAGCTATGGCTGGAACGGCGTGGGCGGATTTATTGCCCTGATGCTGGTGTTGGCATTGCTGGTCGGTGCGCGTTTGCACCATCGTCTGCACGTATAATCCACGATGCCCGGGTTCCGGGCATCACCTTCATCACCCAGGCTGTAACGTCTGAGCCGCTATTTGCAAGGCAATAACCGTCCCGTTCATCACTATATGCAGCATAATTGGCATCAACAGGCCGTTGCTTTTCAGTCTGGCCAGGATCAAAACCTGCGACACAAGAAACAACATCAACAGCGTGCGTAGATCCACATACTGAGTATGCATGATGGCAAAAATGACCGATACCACGACTGACGATAGCCAGGTTTTATTATTGAACCAGTACTGGAACGCGTTGAATAAACAGCCTCTGAAAACAATTTCTTCATAAACTGGCGCAATAAATATCAGGGTCAACGTAGATAACCACAACGCGTAACTACTTAAGGATATTTGGCTGGTCACCCACGCTTCGGTTTGTTTAAGCCCCAAAACCAATGGCAGGATAAGCTGAATAAACAGCAGCGCCGTGAACAAAATGGTAAACCACCTGGCGTTGAAAATGCCTTTGCCCAGCCCCTCTCTTTTTCTGAAGAAGAAGTAATACAGCGGAACCAGCACAACAAATTCCAGCGCAAACAGCAGTGGGAAAAGCAACCCTTGGGCAAGCAGATCCTGACTCGCGGGGAAAAACAACGGGGTAAACGTGAGGCCAAACATCAGTAAAAACATTGAAAAGCAGCCAGCAACTGCTTTAGTCCTGGCGATATACAGGTTGTCGGCATCCTGTGACATAAGATCTCCTTGCGCTCATCGAAGATAAGTTGATGAATTACCAATATATGATAAAAATTCTCATTATCACTGACAACCTACCAACTTTTACGCAATGCCCACGGGTGCAACGCCAAAACCCTCTTTACTCCGGAACTTCACCGTCAACTACTCAGTGGAGAATCCGCCAGCGGCAACCAAAAACGGAAGCGGGCCCCTGCCGTTGAGCTAACCAGGCTGATATCCCCCCCATGGAGTTCAAGCATTCTACGCACGATCAGTAAGCCCAGGCCGCCGCGCTCAGCCCTCTGCTCACGGGGAACTAACGCGGTCGGGCGCTGAAATAATACTTCTCGCACAGCTTCTTCTACCCCTGGTCCGCTATCCTGCACTTCGGCTAATAAACGGTCTTCATCACGCCAGACTTTTAGCCGCACTTCGCCTCCGTCAGGCGTATGACGGATAGCGTTATCCAGCAAATTCGTCACGACTCTTTCTATCATCGATAAATCGGCATTCACCAACGGTAGCGGTCCCATGACGTCAAGGTGCAACTGCAAATGACGCGTGGCAACAGGGAGATCAAATTTCTGCGCCACATCCTGGATCAATTCACCAATAGCAAAACGTTCACGCTGCGGTTTTATACCGCCATGCTCCAGTCTTGCCAGCTCAAACAGCTGTTGTGACAGATGGCGAACCTTATGCCCCTGGCGCAGCGCGATGCTAAGATAATGTCGGTTTTCCTCCGGCGTCATCGTATCGGCTTTCAGCGATAGCATTTCCAGATACCCCAACAGCGAAGTCAGCGGCGTGCGTAAATCGTGCGAAATATTGGCAATGAACTCTCTGCGCTGACGATCGCTGTCTGCTAATAAATCCCACTGCTGGGCAATCTTCTGCGCTAACTCGATAAACGCATTGTTCAGCAGCGCTATTTCATTCTCCGGTGCCGGTTCGGGATTTTTTTGCGCCAGCTGTTTGATGACGGTAATGCTGTCATTCTCCAGTTTTACCACCTGTCCGGTTAGCCTTTTCACTGGATTCGTCACCCATCGCCACACCAGAAAACCTGCAATTCCGGCGGCTAATAAAACCAGTATTAACGTCCAGGCCACGGTATTCCAGAGCGTTTTTTGCCAGGCGGTATTCGCCAGCATATTCAGATCTTCGCCCTGCAGAATAATATACAAATAGCCATGTAGTTCACCGTTATATAAAACCGGTGCGGCGCTGAATACTTTTTGCTGGCTGCTACGCGGATCGTTGCCATATACGGGCAACACATCTGAGCTAAGGAAATCCTGAATCGGCTGTACGCTAATATTCTGTCGCTGGATATGCCCAGGCGGTGCGGCATCAGCGAGTATTTCACCTGACGGTGAAACAAGATACAGCTCCACGCTGGGGTTGAGCGTCATCAGGTGATTAAACAATCCTTTTAAGGTCTGGCGATTAACCTGCCCACTGGCATCAATAAGCGACTCACTTTTGACGATCTTGCTCGCCAGCTCCAGCGAGAGCCTTTGCACCATGGCGTCGCCATACTGTTTGCTACTGCGAACCTGGACAACACTGATGGTAACAGCGCAAATCAGCATAATGGCGGTAAAGACGAGGGTCAGACGCTGGCTTAGCGACAGGCGATAAATCATGGCTGATGCTCCGCGTTAACCGCAGCAAGCTTATAGCCTCGCCCCCAAACCGTGAGAATAATTTCCGGCTCAGCAGCATCCTTTTCAATTTTGGTCCGCAGGCGATTAATATGACTGTTCACCGTATGCTCATACCCTTCATGCTGGTAGCCCCATACCTGATCTAACAGCGCCTGACGCGAAAAGACCTCGCCTGGATGACGGGCGAAAAAATAGAGCAGATCGAATTCGCGCGGTGTCAAATCGAGGGATTTACCATGCTGCCGGACTTCCCGGGCTAATGGGTCAATCTCTACACCATGAACGGTGATAATCCCCGCCTCCATACGTAAGTTCTGACTCATCGCTTCCTGACGGCGAAACAACGCCTTCACCCGGGCCATCAACTCCAGCACCGAGAAAGGTTTGGCCATATAATCATCGGCCCCCATTTCCAGCCCCAATACACGGTGCGTTTCGCTGGTGCGGGCGCTGATGATAATGACGGGCAAATAAAAACTCATTTGGCGAATGCGACGGCAAATCTCCAGCCCATCGACACCCGGCAGCATCAGATCGAGGATAACGGCATCCCAGACGTGTCTCTCCAGCTGTTCAAGCGCTCGCGTGCCGTCCGCCTCATGAACAATCTCGTACCCCTCATCCTTCAGGCTAAGCTGCAAAAGTGAGGCAATATCGCTGTCATCTTCCACCAAAAATATCTTTTTCGCGCCTGCCATCAGTGTCATCCCCCTCTCGTCGTGCTGAAAGCTTACCTCAGGCAAGGGGCGGAAGTTATCACAAAATTTTTAACTTTTCGTGAGGATCCAGGGATACGCATGCGAGCAGTATGCCGTTATAGACACGTCAGACATCAACAGGGAAACGTCGCTTTGTTTTCCTTAACATGAAAATAAGAAGGAAAAGTCATGCTAAAAAAACGTCCACTTCGGGAAGCAGATGTTACAGCCGAGTCAGTATTTTTTATGCAACGACGACAGATCCTCAAAGCATTAGGGATAGGTGCGGCTGCGGCCACGCTGTCCTCCCCTGCACAGGCTAATTTACTGGATTGGTTTAAAGGCAACGATCGTCCACCCGCACCCGCAGGCAAAGCGCTTGAGTTCACAAAGCCCGAACGCTGGCAAAACAGCCTGTCTCTGACGCCAGAAGACAAGGTGACGGGCTACAACAATTTCTACGAATTTGGTCTGGATAAAGCCGATCCTGCCGCCAATGCCGGTAGCCTGAAAACCGATCCCTGGACGTTAACCATCAGCGGTGAGGTAAACAAACCTTTAACCCTGGATCACGATGCGCTGACCACACGCTTTCCATTAGAAGAGCGTATTTATCGGATGCGTTGCGTTGAGGCCTGGTCGATGGTTGTGCCGTGGGTGGGTTTTCCGTTGCATAAATTACTGGCACTGGTTGAGCCAACCAGTCACGCCAAATACGTCGCCTTTGAAACACGCTACGCCCCCGATGAAATGCCGGGCCAGAAAGACCGCTTTATTGGTGGTGGGTTGAAATATCCCTATGTCGAAGGTCTGCGGTTGGATGAGGCCATGCACCCGCTCACACTTCTCACCGTAGGCGTATATGGCAAAGCGTTGCCGCCGCAAAACGGGGCGCCGATACGCCTGACCGTCCCCTGGAAGTACGGCTTCAAGGGCATTAAATCAATAGTCAGTATTAAGCTGACGCGTGAGCAGCCGCCGACGACCTGGAATATGTCAGCACCGAATGAATACGGTTTTTACGCCAATGTAAATCCGCAGGTCGATCACCCTCGTTGGTCTCAGGCCTCGGAGCGTTTTATCGGTTCAGGTGGCATCCTCGATGTACAGCGACAGCCTACGCTGCCTTTTAATGGTTATGCCGATGAGGTGGCATCGTTATATCAGGGCATGGATCTACGGGAGTATTTTTAAGTGAGGCTAACCGCAAAACAGATAACCGGTCTGAAAGTACTGCTGCATCTCGCCGGTTTTTTACCCCTGCTATGGCTCTTCTGGGCCGCGCAGCATGGCGGGTTGGGAGCCGATCCAGGAAAAGATATCCAGCACTTTACGGGCATTACCGCGCTGAAGTTTTTGCTGGCTACCCTGCTGATATCACCGCTCGCGCGCTATGCAAAGCAGCCGTTATTATTTCGCACCAGGCGGTTGTTAGGTTTATGGTGTTTTGCATGGGCCACACTGCATATAACCAGCTATGCTCTGCTGGAACTGGGTATACAAAACCTGGGATTGTTGGGTCGTGAACTGGTTTCACGTCCATGGCTAACGCTGGGTATGGCCGGTTGGATTATTTTGTTCTTGTTGACGTTGACCTCCACGCAAGCCGCGCAACGTAAAATGGGCAAACGCTGGCAAACGCTGCACAACTACGTTTACCTGGCCGCCGTTTTGCTACCGCTGCATTACCTGTGGTCGGTAAAAGTGTTATCGCCGCTCCCCATTATTTACGCCATCTGTTTTGTGGTGCTGCTGGCTTTCCGCTATAAAAAGTTGTTACGGAAAAGCCGGTATAAAGGTGTGTTTATGAAAAGTGAGTGAACCGCGGTAAACTTCTTAACCACACCTAAACAGAACGAGAACAAAAAATGAGTAACAATGATAATTACCATCAGCTCACCCGCACGTTCCAGCGGCTCTCTCGCTTCTCCCACCTCTCGGCAATCGCCAGTTGGGACATGTTTACCATGATGCCGCCAGGCGGAAGCAAAGCCCGCGGCGAAGCGCTGGCTGAGCTGAGCGTGCTTGAACATCAGCTGTTAACCGACCCGAAGGTGGCAACATGGATCGCCGCAGCGCAACAGGAAGACCTCAACGATGTAGAACAGGCGAACCTGCGCGAAATGTCGCGACTGCATCACCAGGCATCCTTGTTGCCCGAATCGTTGGTAGAAGCAAAATCACTTGCGGGAAGCCGCTGTGAGCATGCCTGGCGTAGCCAGCGACCGGCAAATGACTGGGAAGGATTTTCCGAAAACCTGAAAGAGGTTGTGAAGTATAGCCGCGAAGAAGCCCGACTACGCGCAGAAGCTAAAGGCTGTTCGCCGTATGACTCATTACTGGACATCTTTGAACCAGGAATGACCAGCGCGCAGTTGGATGTCCTTTTCGCGGACGTTAAAAGCTGGCTGCCCGATCTGCTAAACAAAGTGGTGGCAAAGCAGTCTCAAAAGTCGCTCATCGCCCCGGTAGGTCCTTTCCCAACCGCAATTCAGCGGAAACTGGGCCTTGAAACGATGGCGCAACTGGGATTCGATTTTGCGGCTGGTCGACTGGATATCAGCGCACATCCCTTCTGTGGCGGCGTACCGGAAGATGTTCGCATTACCACCCGCTATGATGAAAACGAATTACTCAGCGCACTGTTTGGCGTGATCCATGAAACCGGTCATGCGCGCTACGAGCAAAACCTGCCACACAGCTGGTCTGGGCAACCTATCGCTCTGGCACGCTCAACCGCCATTCATGAGTCCCAAAGTTTGTTCTTTGAGATGCAGCTGGGACGCAGTAAAGCCTTCCTTATGCGGTTAATTCCGGCTGTAACGCGCCACTTTGGCGATCAGGCAGCGTTTGAAGAAAGCAATTTCATCGCCTGGAACCAGCAGGTCAAACCCGGGTTTATCCGCGTTGATGCCGACGAGGTAAGCTACCCTGCTCACGTGATCCTGCGTTATGAAATCGAACGTGCGCTTATTAATGGCGATATTGAAGTGGATGATATCCCGGCATTGTGGAACGAGAAAATGCAGGCCTGGCTGGGACTCTCAACGATCGGAAACTATCGTAACGGTTGTATGCAGGATATTCACTGGACCGATGGCGGCTTTGGCTACTTCCCTTCCTATACCCTGGGCGCCATGTATGCAGCGCAGTTGTTCAGTGCCGCTAACCGCGCATTGCCTGATTTGAATCAGTCTATTGCGCAAGGTGAGTTTGGCGCCCTGTTTGACTGGTTACGTCAGAATATCTGGCAGCATGGCAGCCGCTTTACCACTGAACAGCTTATTACCCAGGCGACCGGAGAGCCGCTCAGCAGCCGTTATTTCCGCGCTCATCTGGAAGCCCGCTATTTGTAATCTTATACCGTGAGTCATTGTACATATCGTTACACGCCGAAACCAATGACTCACGGAAGCCCTCTGATTACAGCGATATAGTTATTTCAACGGCCCCGCAGTGGGGTTGAATGAAAAACCAAATCGAGGGTATGAGAATGAAAAAAGTATTAGCTCTGGTTGTTGCCGCTGCTATGGGTCTGTCTTCTGCTGCGTTTGCTGCTGAGACAACTGCTACCACCGCTCCGGCTGCTGCTGCAACCACGAAAGCAGCCCCGGCGAAAACCACTCATCACAAAAAACAGCACGCTAAAAAATCCACCGCTAAACCAGCGGCAGAACAAAAAGCGCAGGCTGCCAAAAAACACACCAAAAAAGCTGCCACTAAACCGGCTGTAGAACAGAAAGCACCAGAGCAGAAAGCTCAGGCTGCTAAAAAACACACCAAAAAAGCTGCCACCAAACCAGCTACAGAACAAAAAGCACCAGAGCAGAAAGCTCAGGCCGCTAAAAAACACACCAAAAAAGCAGTAAAACACGACACCGCTAAACCAGCTGCTCAACCTGCTGCATAACACATTTGTAGTCACTATGGCGTCCCCCACGCCATAGCATACGGCGCTAAATCGACCTGATTTAGCGCCGCCTTTCGGAGGGTAAAATGGTGTCACATTACCGCTTTGAGTTCATTCTTATTACTCTGATAATTTGCGCACTCATCGCCATGCATTTTTATCTTTCTTGAGTGTAGTTATCTGATTTTACTCCCACTTTCCCGCCGTCCCGTCTATAGTATTAACTGAGGGTTTGCTGTTAAAAATCATAATTCCCCACCAGAGTGTGCTATGCAAAAAACCATTGCTGTGTTACTGGGTTCAATTTATTTACTTCCTGTCGTTGCACATGCGGATCAGCCTGCAACGGCCAGCGCTGAAGCAGAAAATATAAAAACGCTGTTTTTTGGTCATGACGATCGCACGAAAGTAACGGACCCAACGCAATCACCGTGGGACGCTATCGGACAACTGGAAACAGCCAGTGGTAATCTGTGTACCGCCACGCTCATTTCACCGCATCTGGCCCTGACTGCCGGACACTGTTTGCTCGCTCCACCGAAAGGCAAACCGGATAAAGCCGTCGCGTTACGCTTTGTGTCAAAAAAGGGCGTCTGGCGCTATGAGATCCATGGAATCGAAGGACGGGTTGATCCCTCACTCGGTAAACGTTTAAAAGCCGATGGAGATGGCTGGATTGTGCCGCCATCAGCAGCCCCGTGGGATTTCGGTCTGGTGGTGCTGCGTTACCCGCCTTCCGGAATCACGCCACTACCATTATTTGGAGGTGATAAAGCGGCGTTAACCGCGGCGTTGAAAACCGCCGATCGTAAAGTCACACAGTCGGGCTATCCAGAAGATCATCTTGACGACTTGTACACCCATCAGGATTGCGTAGTGACCGGCTGGGCGCAGAATACCGTCTTATCACACCAGTGCGATACGCTTCCGGGCGACAGCGGTTCACCATTGATGTTGAAGACAGATTCAGGCTGGCAGTTGATTGGTGTACAAAGCTCAGCACCAGCAGCGAAAGATCGCTGGCGAGCCGATAATCGTGCTATTTCCGTTACCGGTTTTCGCGATAAGCTGGAAGAGTTGGCGAAGGAATAACATATGCTGCCCGCATTAACGGGCAGCACGGATATCAGGCAAGTTTAATCATCACCATTCCGGCCAGCAGCAGCGCCACACCGATCCAGCCTTTATTATTCAGGCGCTGACCAAACAACACCCAACCAGCCGCTAACGTCGCGGCAATCCCGAATCCGCCCCACAAGGCGTAGGCAACAGAAAGGTCAATGCCTTTTACCGCCTGCGACAGCGCGCTAAAGGCCGCTAACACGGCAGCCAGCGACAGCACGCCATAAATCTTGCGGCGAAATCCATCAGAAAACTTCAAAAAGACGTTAGCGACAATTTCCAGCACGATGGCCATGCCAAGCCAGGCACCATGAACCCACTCAAACTGCTGCATGGGTCACCTCTTTGCTCGTTTTGGCAGGTTTTCGAGTCCCAGACTTGATCAGCACAATGCCTAATACCAGCGAGACCAGCCCAGCCACTTTCATCGTGGACAAGGTTTCGTCAAATAACAACACACTAAACAGCGTAATAAATAAAATACCGATACCTTCCCACAAGGCATAGGCCACACCAAGGGCAATCTTTTTAACGGCGAAACTGAGAAAAATATATGATAAGGCGATCATTACCAGCATTAAAATAAAGCCCGAATTACCATGACCGACGCTTGCCCATTTCATTGACAGCGTACCGGTAATTTCAGCCGCGATGGCCAGACCTAATAATATCCAGTAAAACATGATGCTTCTCCTGCTTGAGAATATAGTCCTTTGGGCCTACTGCATGCAGTAAACCAAAAAATAGAATCAGTTAGCTCAGCGCACAGCGCCAGCTCAGGCAGAAGAAGGGACTAAAGCGCGTTGCGCCAGTGTTGCTCACCCGCAAGCAAGAAAGTGGAGGAGGTACGAAGAAGTGTAGGTAAACGCAAAAACATCCTGAACATATTGTCCATAATATTACAATTATCCGCAGTGTTGCTTCTCATCATCGCGGATGATAATTGTCCTCGGTAGTTAAACACAGATGATTTGTATCATAGCTTCAAGACGAACTCAAAGTCTTTTCACTTCTTTACCTGCCCCATTTGATTTTTGTTATAACGGCTCGACGCAAATCACATTATTATGCAGATTCAAAAATAAAAAATGCGGGAATACACATGGCGAAACCGATCATCACGCTTAACGGTCTAAAAATAGTCATTATGCTGGGCATGCTGGTTATCATCCTGAGTGGTATTCGCTTTGCCGCAGATATCATCGTCCCCTTTATTCTGGCGTTATTTATAGCCGTTGTGCTAAACCCCATGGTGCAGCGGATGGTCAAGCTTCGCATACCTCGCGTATTTGCGGTGTCATTGCTTATCGTTATTATTGTCATGCTAATGGTGCTGCTGTTGGCGTATTTAGGTACATCCTTAAATGAACTTGCGCGTACGCTACCGCAATATCGCTCTTCACTGGTTATCCCACTGAAAAATCTTGAACCATGGTTACAACGCGCAGGGATCGGCGTTTCCGTGGACGAGCTCGTCAAATATATCGATCCAAACGCGGCAATGACGCTGGTGACCAATTTGCTGGCGCAGCTTTCAAATGCCATGTCATCGATATTTTTACTGCTACTGACTGTCGTTTTTATGCTGCTGGAAGTACCGCAATTGCCCAACAAACTCAAACAAATGATGAGCCGCCCCATTGAAGGTATGGCGGCGATTCAACGCGCCATCGACAGCGTCTCTCACTATCTGGTGCTTAAAACGGCAATCAGCATTGTGACCGGGTTGGTCGCCTGGGGCATGCTTGCTGCATTGGATGTGCGCTTCGCCTTTGTCTGGGGATTACTGGCCTTCGCCCTGAACTACATCCCTAATATCGGTTCGGTATTGGCAGCCATTCCCCCTATTGCTCAGGTGCTGGCATTCAGCGGCCTTTACGATGCGCTGGTGGTTTTGGCAGGCTATCTGGTGATCAACCTGGTATTCGGAAATATCCTCGAACCTCGGATCATGGGCCGCGGGCTGGGGCTGTCCACGCTGGTAGTGTTTCTGTCGTTGATCTTCTGGGGCTGGTTGCTCGGTCCCGTGGGGATGCTGCTTTCTGTGCCGCTGACCATCATCGTGAAAATCGCGCTTGAACAAACCAACGGCGGTCAAAGCATTGCCGTACTGCTTAGCGATCTGAATAAAGAATGAGTTTTCGCCCCGCCATCGCGGGGCATTTCCTTTATCGTTTCACGCGGAAAGCCAAAACAGCGCTTAACAGCGTAAATAGCGCTATTATCCACGCCATAGTCCAGGGCGTGCCATCACTGAAGGCGGCCAGCAGTAACGATGAAATAATACCGCTGCCATATTGTAACGCGCCAATAAGCGCCGAAGCTGAACCCGCAATGTTCGGTACCGCATCCAGCGCAGCGGCAGTCGACGTCGCGGCAATAATGCCATTCATTGAGAAAAACAGGAAAACGGTGACGATAATCGCAATGACGCCACCTGATTCCAGCTTAACCAGCAGCGCAAGCACAACAGCAGCCAACGCCGCCAGCATCGTCGCATACTTCAGCAGTTGTTCCAGAGGGTGCCGCTGTACCAGACGACGATTTACCACGCTCATCGCCATAACGCCGACAATGTTTAGCGCAAACAACCAGCCGTAATGCTGTGGATCAACATGGTAATAGCTAATATAAACAAACGGTGACCCGGTAATAAACGCATACGCACCGACGTAATAAAACGTCAGGCTCAGGGTATAGCGCATAAAACGCCCATTGGTTAACAACGAACGGTAATTACGAAATGCACCAGCTAAAGAGGCTTTCACCCGCTTCTCTTCCGGCAATGTTTCGGGCAGCCAGTTTAAGGAGATAAACATCAGCGCACCAATCACCACCAGCAGCCAAAAAATAGAGTGCCAGGTGCTCAGGCGAATAATTTGCCCGCCAATCAATGGCCCGGCGATTGGCGCAATCGCCATCACCAACACCAGGGTCGAGAGCATTTGCGCCGCACGGGTACGAGCAAAGAGATCGCGGATCATCGCTCGCGCCAGCATAGGCCCGGTACAGGCACCAAGCGCCTGAAACACCCGCCAGAAAACAATTTGCGTAATACTTGTAGACAGCGCACACCCTGCGGAACCAATGATAAATAGCACCATGCCGATAAACAGCGGCTTACGCCGCCCCATATGATCGCTAATCGGCCCCCAAATCAACTGTGCAATAGTAAAACCAATTAAGAAACCGGTGATCGTCAGCTCAACATTGCCATGTAAATCCTCGGCCATCGTCGGCATTGCTGGAAGATAAATATCGGTAGAAAGCGATGTAAAGGCCATCAGGCCACTGAGGATCAAAATAAAAGTAAGACCGGTATGGCTTGCGGTGGCTACCGGCGAGGCATGTTCACGTGTACGCATAGTGCCCTGTCATGTTCTAAAAAGTCAGGTCGCAGTATATCTACAACGTATTGCTGCGATTAGACGGTTAAAACAGCATGAGTTTATGAATTGCAATCATGAATAGTGAAATCATATGCGTCTTATTCTGTGATGCACTTCCAATAATATCCTGCCAGAAATGAATACTACTCATAGGTTCATGCGAATTTCACAGACTAATCGTATCAACACAGATTTGCTAATCTGCAGCCAATACAACGATGATGCTCGGGAGACCTCTATGAATACAACAGTTCTGAATAACGGTGTTGAGATGCCCCTGCTCGGATTTGGCGTTTATCAAATGACCGATGCCAGCGAATGTGAGCAAGCCGTACGTGATGCCATTGACACAGGCTATCGCCTGATTGATACCGCTGCCTCCTACCAGAATGAAACTCAGGTCGGCAATGCACTTAAGCAAAGCGGAGTCCCCCGTGAGGCGCTTTTTGTGACTACCAAACTGTGGTTACAGGATACCAACTATGCAGGCGCCAAGGCGCAATTCGCACGTTCTCTGCAACGGCTTCAACTGGATTATATTGACCTTTATTTGATTCATCAGCCCTATGGCGATGTGCACGGTGCCTGGCGCGCGATGGAAGAATTATATGAAGAAGGGAAAATCCGCGCGATTGGCGTGAGTAATTTTCATCCGGATCGTCTGGCGGATTTAATGGCTTTCAATCGCATTATTCCAGCCGTTAACCAGATTGAGGTGAATCCTTTTCATCAGCAGCCGCATGCCGTCGCCTGGATGCAGAGCCGGAACATTCAGCCGCAAGCCTGGGCACCGTTTGCCGAGGGACGCAATGACCTGTTTCAGAACCCGGTCTTAGCGGCTATTGGTGAAAAATATGGCAAAAGCGTTGGTCAGGTCGTGCTGCGTTGGATTTATCAGCGTGGGATTATCTCGCTGGCGAAAACCGTGCGTAAAACGCGGATGGCCGAGAATATTCAGGTGCTGGACTTTGCCCTAACGGCGGAAGAGATGACGCGAATTGCCGCGATGGACAGCGGAACCAGCGCGTTCTTCTCGCATCGCGATCCGGCTCGTGTGGAATGGGTCACCCAGCGTAAACTGGATGTTTAAAAAAACGGCCTCCGCAGAGGCCGTCTTACTTTTACTGGCAATTACAGCGCTTTCAGGATCGCATCCACGCTGGCTTTGGCATCACCAAACAGCATATGGGTGTTATCTTTAAAGAACAGCGGGTTCTGCACACCTGCATAGCCGGTGTTCATTGAACGTTTGAACACAATGACGTTCTGCGCTTTCCACACTTCCAGCACCGGCATACCGGCGATCGGGCTGCGCGGGTCATCCTGCGCTGCCGGGTTTACCGTATCGTTGGCGCCAATAACCAGCACGGTATCGGTATCGGCGAAATCATCATTGATCTCATCCATTTCCAGCACGATGTCATAAGGTACTTTGGCTTCCGCCAGCAGCACGTTCATATGACCTGGCAAGCGCCCTGCTACCGGGTGAATACCAAAACGCACTTTGATGCCGCGCGCGCGCAGTTTCTCAGTGATTTCCGCGACCGGATACTGTGCCTGAGCCACTGCCATGCCGTAGCCTGGGGTGATGATCACGGAGTGCGAGTTCTTCAGCATTTCTGCTGTGTCTTCCGCAGTAATCTCACGATGTTCACCCACTTCTTCATCAGACCCGGTAGAAGAACCGTCAGAACCAAAGCCGCCCGCAATAACGCTGAAGAATGAACGGTTCATCGCCTTACACATAATGTAAGACAGGATCGCACCAGAAGAACCGACCAGCGCACCGGTAACGATCAGCAGATCGTTGCTCAGCATAAAGCCCGCCGCCGCTGCCGCCCATCCTGAATAGGAGTTAAGCATTGAAACGACGACCGGCATATCCGCACCGCCGATGGAAGCCACCAGATGCCAGCCAAAGGCCAGTGCAATAATGGTCATCACCAGCAGTGCCAGAACCTGCAGGCCCACGCTTTCGGTACGGACAAACACCACCAGCAGCAGGAAAGAAACAACCAGCGCCGCCAGGTTCATTTTGTGACGATTCGGCAGCATCAGCGGTTTAGAGGAGATCTTGCCGCGCAGTTTGCCAAAGGCCACCACAGAACCGGTAAAGGTTACCGCACCGATGAAGATACCCAGGAACACTTCCGTCAGGTGAATGTTCACCAGAATCGGCTCCAGGCCCGTATCGTGATACAGGTAGCTGTTGAAACCCACCAGTACCGCAGCCAGACCGACGAAGCTGTGCAGAATTGCCACCAGCTCCGGCATCTCGGTCATTTCGACTTTCTTCGCCAAACGAATACCAATCGCGCCGCCGATGATCATCGCTACCAGGATCCACGCAACGTTGCCGGTATCCGGACCAAAAATCGTAGCAATCAGCGCAATCGCCATCCCGGCGATACCGTAGTTGTTACCCTGCTGAGAGGTTTCGTGTTTCGAAAGCCCCGCCAGACTAAAAATAAACAGGATCGCGGCAACAATGTATGCAGCTGTAACTAATCCTCCAGACATATGTTACCCCTTAGTTTTTCCGGAACATTTTCAGCATGCGCTGAGTCACGGTGAAGCCACCGAAAATATTAATGCTGGCAATAAGCACCGCGATAAAGCTCAGGAAACTCACCCAGCCACCCTGGCCAATTTGCAATAACGCCCCAACCACGATAATCCCCGAGATGGCGTTAGTTACTGACATCAGCGGAGTATGCAACGCATGTGACACATTCCAGACCACGTAGTAACCCACCACGCAGGAAAGCGCGAACACCGTAAAGTGACCAAGGAACTCTTTCGGTGCGACGTCGGCGAGCCAGCCAAACAAAATCACTACCAGCGCCATCAGCGCATATTTGCGCCACGGAGAGACAGGTTTTTTCTCTTCTTTCGGCGCAGGTGCGGCTTTTGGCGCAGCCTGCGGCTGAGCAGAAACCTGGATAGGCGGCGCAGGCCAGGTTATTTCACCATCACGAACTACCGTGACACCACGCACAACCACGTCGTCAAAATCGACAGTGATATTGCCGTCTTTCTCTTTGCACAACAGTTTGAGCAGGTTGACGAGGTTCGTGCCGTACAATTGGGAAGATTGCGTTGGCAGACGGCCAGGCAGATCGGTATAACCGATAACCTTCACCCCGTTCTCGGTGGTGGTCACCTGATTAGGCACGGTATATTCGCAGTTACCACCGTTTTGCGCGGCAAGATCGACAATCACGCTGCCCGCTTTCATCGAATCAACCATTTCACGGGTGATCAGTTTCGGGGCCGGTTTGCCCGGGATCAGCGCAGTGGTAACGATAATGTCGACGTCTTTCGCCTGCGCAGCGAAGAGTTCCATTTCGGCTTTGATGAACGCTTCGGACATCACTTTGGCATAGCCATCGCCGCTGCCCGCTTCTTCTTTAAAGTCCAGTTCAAGGAACTCTGCGCCCATACTCTGCACTTGTTCCTTCACTTCCGGACGGGTATCAAAAGCACGCACGATAGCGCCCAGGCTGTTTGCCGCACCGATTGCCGCAAGACCTGCCACACCCGCACCAATCACCATGACCTTGGCAGGTGGAACCTTGCCTGCGGCGGTGATCTGGCCAGTGAAGAAACGACCGAATTCATGGGCGGCTTCAACAATAGCGCGATACCCGGCGATGTTCGCCATCGAGCTTAAGGCATCCAGCGACTGTGCGCGTGAAATACGCGGCACGGAGTCCATCGCCATAACTGTCACGTTGCGCTCTGCAAGCTTTTGCAACAGTTCAGGGTTTTGCGCGGGCCAAAGAAAACTCACCAGCGTCGTGCCCGGATTGAGTAACGGAATTTCCGCCTCCTCCGGCGCATTGACCTTCAGGATGATCTCTGACTGCCAGACTGCATTTCCATCAACAATCTCTGCGCCTGCTTGTACAAACGCTTTATCGTCAAAACTCGCCAGTTGACCTGCACCGCTTTCAACCGCGACGCTGAAACCCAGTTTAAGCAGCTGCTCAACGGTCTTCGGCGTGGCTGCTACGCGGGTTTCATTGGTTAACCGTTCTCTTGGTATGCCAATTCGCATAATGTTCCCTTCCATCTGTAATTATGATGATGGTTTATCAATGTTCGCACGAGGCATGCGCGCACTCTCGAGAGAGGTCAGTGTTACCTCAATAAAATAAAACAGTAACAAACTCTGTATAACCTACTGAAAATGACGCCTGTGATCTAGCGCCAAAAAACAGTATTTATTATGAAATTCGCGAAATAGAGATGAATCGAACCTCAGACAGATAAAATGCCCTAAAAATAGCCCACAAAGGCTGATAATTCGCTCAAGCGAAGCGGCAAAACATGATTACCCACCTGCTAAAAACAATTAATTAACATTAAATTAACTTATGAAATTCAACTGCTTTATCAGTTTTGGTCACCAAACGCCGAAATTTTCGGCATATCACAAAATGTTATCGATGTTGTTACGCCAGGTGGCACGATGAGTGAAAATTGACGCAGACACTGACGCAATTTAAATGCAATAATCAGCGACGTTTCTAGTCAATAACAATACCAGTACCTGGTTTGCGCAAGGCGAAGGATTATTTTTATGAAGCTTAAGAACACTCTCCTGGCGTCCGCACTTATTTCTGCGACTGCTTTTTCTGTAAATGCAGCGACAGAATTGACGCCGGAGCAAGCGGCTGCCCTGAAACCCTATGACCGCATTGTGGTCACCGGCCGTTTTAATGCTATCGGTGACGCGGTTGCTGCCGTTTCACGCCGTGCAGATAAAGACGGTGCAGCCTCCTTTTATGTTGTTGATACCTCAGATTTTGGCAGCGGCGGTAACTGGCGCGTTGTTGCCGACGTCTATAAAGCCGACGCTGAAAAAGCGGAAGCGTCAAAAAACCGTGTCATTAACGGCGTTATGGAATTGCCTAAAGACCAGGCCGTTCTGATAGAACCTTACGACACCGTAACGGTACAGGGTTTCTACCGTAGCCAGCCTGAAGTAAACGATGCCATCACCAAAGCAGCGAAAGAGAAAGGCGCTTACTCCTTCTATATCGTGCGTCAGGTCGATGCCAACCAGGGCGGCAACCAGCGTATCACTGCATTCATCTATAAAGCTGATGCGAAAAAACGCGTTGTTCAAAGCCCTGATGCGATCCCTGCAGATTCAGATGCTGGTCGTGCCGCATTAGCAGCAGGTGGCGAAGCCGCGAAGAAAGTTGAGATCCCAGGCGTAGCAACTACCGCTTCTCCGAGTGCTGAAGTCGGACGCTTCTTCGAAACGCAATCCACCAAAGGCGGACGTTACACTGTCACGCTTCCGGATGGCACCAAAGTTGAAGAACTGAACAAAGCGACCGCCGCCATGATGGTACCGTTCGACAGCATCAAGTTCACCGGTAACTACGGCAACATGACGGAAGTTTCTTATCAGGTAGCAAAACGCGCAGCGAAGAAAGGTGCGAAGTACTATCACATTACCCGCCAGTGGTCAGAACGTGGTAACAACGTGACGATCAGCGCCGATCTGTATAAGTAATACCCAATGCCTTATCAGGTCTACAGCCCTTGTAGACCTGATAATTTTCCGCGTTTCAGTTCCCAGGCAAAACAAAAACAGCAGTATTAAGACAACTTTTCACACTATTAGTCACAAATCTCTCTATCCCCATTGCATGCGTTCTCTTCTCTCCGTAAAATCCCGCGCCTTAGTGGCTTTCACCATTTTTATGCGGTTTGCCAAAATAATTATTCTCTCACTCTCGTTTTTGTAACTGGATACAAATGGAAAAGAAATTGGGTCTGAGCGCACTGACCGCGCTGGTTTTAAGCTCAATGCTCGGCGCTGGCGTTTTCAGCCTGCCACAAAATATGGCGGCAGTAGCCAGCCCGGCTGCATTACTGATTGGTTGGGCGATTACCGGTGCGGGTATCCTTTTGCTCGCCTTTGCCATGCTGATCCTGACGCGTATCCGTCCTGAACTGGATGGCGGTATCTTTACTTATGCGCGTGAAGGTTTCGGCGAACTGATTGGCTTCTGCTCCGCGTGGGGATATTGGCTGTGCGCTGTTATCGCTAACGTTTCGTATCTGGTCATCGTTTTCTCTGCGCTCAGTTTCTTTACCGACACACCAGAATTACGTCTGTTTGGCGACGGTAATACCTGGCAGTCGATTGTCGGCGCATCGGTACTGTTATGGGTAGTCCATTTTCTGGTGTTGCGGGGAGTACAAACCGCGGCCAGCATTAACCTGGTCGCTACTCTGGCAAAACTACTGCCGCTGGGCCTGTTTATCGTGCTGGCGTTCATGCTGTTTAAGCTCGACACCTTTACTCTTGATTTCACCGGCGTCGCGTTAGGTGTGCCTGTCTGGGAGCAGGTCAAAAACACCATGCTCATTACCCTGTGGGTTTTCATCGGTGTGGAAGGCGCGGTGGTGGTATCTGCCCGCGCCAGAAACAAACGCGATGTTGGTCGCGCCACGTTGCTGGCTGTACTCGCCGCACTGGGCGTTTACCTGTTAGTCACCTTGCTATCTCTCGGCGTTGTCGCGCGGCCAGAACTGGCGGAGATCCGCAATCCATCAATGGCCGGTCTGATGGTTAAAATGATGGGGCCATGGGGCGAAATTATTATTGCCGCGGGTCTGATTGTTTCCGTATGCGGTGCCTATTTAAGCTGGACGATTATGGCGGCGGAAGTACCGTTCCTCGCCTCCACGCACAAAGCATTTCCGCGTATTTTTGCACGACAGAATGCACAGGGTGCGCCATCGGCATCGCTGTGGCTAACCAACATCTGTGTACAAATCTGCCTTGTGCTGATCTGGCTCACGGGTTCCGACTACAATACGTTACTGACTATCGCCTCAGAGATGATTCTGGTGCCCTATTTGCTGGTCGGCGCATTTCTGTTAAAAATTGCCACCCGTCCGATTCATAAGGCTGTCGGTATCGGCGCGAGTCTTTATGGCATATGGTTATTGTATGCGTCAGGTCCGATGTACCTACTGCTGTCTGTGGTGTTGTATGCGCCAGGGCTGTTGGTCTTCCTTTATGCCCGTAAAACGCACACGCATGAAAACGTATTAAAACGCCAGGAGATGGCGCTGATCGGCCTGCTGCTTGTTGCTGCGGTGCCGGCTACCTGGATGCTGATGGGGTAACGTTATACCCATCGTTCGCGACATATGGAGATTACGATGGGTAAAAAACACCCTTTGCCAATTCTTATCACCGGAGGTGGTCGTCGTATCGGCCTCGCCGTCGCATGGCACTTTCTGAATCAAAAACAGCCAGTTATTGTCAGCTACCGTACTCACTATCCTGCCATTGACGGCCTGCGAGAAGCGGGGGCGATTTGTATCCCGGCTGACTTTTCCACGGATGAAGGTGTGCTGGCCTTTGCTGATGAGGTCAAAGCACAGACGGATGGCTTGCGCGCCATTGTGCATAATGCCAGCGCCTGGGTCGCCGAAACACCCGGCACACCGCTTAGTGAAGTACTGTCACGCATGATGCAGATCCACGTCAATACGCCCTACCTGCTCAACCACGCGCTGGAAGGATTGCTACGCGGTCATGGGCACGCAGCCAGCGACATCATCCATTTCACGGACTATGTTGTGGAGCGTGGCAGCGACAAGCACATTGCTTATGCTGCCAGCAAAGCCGCGCTGGATAATATGACCCGCTCGTTCGCGCGCAAACTGGCACCGGAAGTGAAAGTGAATGCGATTGCCCCCTCGCTTATCCTGTTTAACGAGGGTGACGATGCAGAGTATCGCCAGCAGGCACTGAACAAATCACTGATGAAAACCGCGCCAGGTGAAAAAGAGGTCATTGATTTAATTGACTATCTGTTGACCAGCTGTTTTGTCACCGGACGTAGTTTTGCCCTTGATGGCGGGCGTCATCTGCGTTAGTGCAGTTTGATCCAACAAAAGATCAGCAACCACGCGCTCAGGCTCCAGCACACTACTGCACCGCCGAGCGCGACGGGTAAGCGCATAAACCCGGTGAAATACCACAGTGAAACAAGGTAGACAAAATAGGGAATAATCGACCACATGCTGAATACAATGGTTGTACGTAACGCCTCGATCCCTCGTTCACTGGCCACGATATAGTGGGCAATCAACGCAAACGTCGGGAAAAGTGGAATTAATCCAGCAATATAGTAATTCTTTGTTTTCGCCAGCAAACCAATCAACACCACCACCAGCGCACCGAGCGCCGCTTTTATAACGAGTCCCATCACTCTGCCTTAACACACCAATAACATCAGCCCCTAGCATAACGGAAGCGTTCTTGTTTAGAAAAGATTAATGGAAGGAAAAACCTGGTCGGTGTATGTTGGCGTTTTATATTCAAAATGAATGATATGAACACCATCGTATTTGTTGAAGATGATCCCGAAGTTGGCTCACTGATTGCAGCCTATCTGGCCCGGCATGATATTGAGGTTATCCTTGAATCTCGTGGTGATTTGGCCGAGGAGAAAATCCTGCAAGTTCAACCCGATCTGGTGTTATTAGATATCATGCTGCCGGGAAAAGACGGGATGACTATCTGCCGCGATTTACGCGGGCGATGGCAAGGCCCGATTGTCCTGCTCACCTCGCTGGACAGCGACATGAACCATATCCTGGCGCTGGAAATGGGCGCCTGTGATTATATCCTGAAGACAACGCCACCCGCTGTGCTGCTGGCTCGCCTGCGCCTGCACCTGCGACAGAATGAACACTCAGTCCAGTCTAAAGGCATTCAGGCGGTAACCATCACTCCGCACACAACGCTGCGTTTTGGCACACTCTCTATCGATCCCACCAACCGCTCCGTGCTGCTCGGCGGCGAGCAAATCTCTCTTTCCACCGCTGATTTTGAATTACTGTGGGAGCTGGCAACCCATGCCGGGCAGATTATGGACCGTGATGCGTTGCTAAAGAACCTGCGTGGCGTAAGTTATGACGGCATGGACCGCAGCGTCGATGTCGCGATTTCCCGGTTACGCAAAAAACTGCTTGATAACGCGACTGAACCCTATCGAATCAAAACGGTACGCAACAAAGGTTATCTGTTCGCACCGCACGCCTGGGACGACGCGCCACAGAAGTAATGTTACCGGGCCGATCTCATTGGTCGGCTGGATCCGTTACACTGTCACGTAAAATCGTCTACAGAACAGGCATATAAACGCCATCCGACGCCGTTCCACACTTTTTGTGTGGCTGTAGCCCTCCCCCCTCCCTATAATCCGTCGCGGTCCTGAACCCTTATGGTTCATAGGTTTTTTCGCACTAACAAAACTCTTTCCGGCATTTCAGGTGCTGAATGAGGCAAGAGGCTACAATATGTTCGTAACGCTCGCGTATATCGCGTTCTTTTTGGTTTGTTCATGGGCGATTTTTAGAATCAACCAAAAAAGTCACTCTCTTTCAAAAAGCGTCTTCATCGCTATTTTTATGGGTGCCGTTATCGGCTTATCCCTGCATCTCATTGCTGCTGACGAAAGTAAAACAGTTATCGACTGGTATAATGTTATCGGCAACGGTTATGTTAATTTACTGAAGCTGGTTGCGGTTCCGCTGATTTTCATCTCTATTCTCTCAGCCATTAATAAGCTCGAAAACAGCGCTGGCATTGGGAAAATGTCGTTAACCATCGTCGGATGCATGCTCTGTCTGGTAATGATTGCCGGTTTTATTGGGCTGTTGACTGCGCATGTATTAGGTCTGGACGCCAGTGCATTTGTTCATATGCAGTCCACACTGACGGCAGACGATGTGAGTAAAACTGCCGCCATTTCACTGCCTAAACTGGTTACATCTCTGATCCCAACGAATATCTTCCTCGATCTAACAGGAGCCAGAAGCGTTTCCGTCATTGGCATTGTTATCTTCACCCTGCTTGCCGGCGTGGCATTATTAAAGGTCAAACAAGACGCCCCGCAAGAAGGTGAAAAATTAAGTGCTGGCATTAACGCTATCCAGATTTGGGTGATGAAAATGGTGCGTATCGTTATTGCCCTCACCCCTTATGGTGTGATGGCATTAATGGCAGGCGTATTTTCCGCGTATCGATTTGAACAATTTGCCAGTCTGTTAGGCTTTATTGCTGCCTGTTACCTTGCGATTCTGATGATGTTTATCGTCCACGCACTGATACTGGTTCTGAGCGGTAATAATCCCGTTCACTATTTTAAAACTGTCTGGCCAGTTTTAACCTTTGCATTTGTTTCACGCAGCAGTGCCGCATCGATTCCACTGGCTATTTCCGCACAAGAAAAATTTGGCGTGCAAAACACCATTGCTAATATTGCAGCTTCATTCGGCTCCAGCATGGGTCAAAACGGCTGTGCCGGGATCTATCCGGCTATTATGGTGGCGATGATTGCTCCAACAATTGGGATTGATCCGCTATCAGTACATTTTTTGCTCGCCATGCTACCTGCGATTGCGCTGGGTTCTATTGGGGTGGCGGGTGTAGGCGGTGGCGGAACATTTGCTGCGCTGATCGTCCTTTCAACGCTGAACTTCCCGGTCGCGCTGGTGGGGATTTTCATTGCTATCGAGCCTGTCGTCGATATGGCCAGAACGGCATTAAACGTGAACGGTTCGATGATGTCTGGCGTGCTGGCTAACAGGCTCCTGAAAAAGAGTGCTGAAAAACCACAACCCGTGAACGCGAATTAGTCAGTCCTAAAAAGATCAAAGCCTTCCTGTTCCTGGAAGGCTTTCTTTTGTGTCAACTAAACGTCAGTCCGTCGTATTTTTTCCAACGGTAGTTTACGGCGGAGATAATCCAGCAGCCGATAAAGACGCCAATAATCGCAAATCCGACATTCCCCATATGGTCACTCAAATCGCTGACGGTATCCCACAAACCACCCTGGAGCGAAAACGCGTCAGAGAGAAGCCCCAGCGCCTCCAGTCCGCCGATAAATAGCGCAACAATCACGGAAGTCCCGGTAATGGTCATATTGTAATAGAGCTTGCGTTGCGGCTTATTGAACGCCCATCCGTAGGCCTCAACCATCAGAATACTGTCGAGACAATCAATTAACGCCATACCGCAGGTAAACAGCGCCGGGAACACGAGAATTGACCAAACCGACATGCCGCTGGACGCGCTTGAAGCAGAAATTCCCAACAGAGAAATTTCAGTAGCGGTATCAAAACCCAAACCAAACAGAAAGCCGACAAAATACATATGCCAGTCTTTACCTACCAGCCGAAACGCTGAGCGGAAAAGCCAGTTCAGAGGGCCTGAAACTGTAATGTCTTCCGTGGTGCCATCGTAAGTACCGGTGCGTTTAAGATAGCGGAATGCCTTCCAGACCTGGCAGAAAATAATGAGATTAATGGTAGCCAGAATCAGCAAAAATACGGCAGAGACCGTAGTTCCTATCAGACCGCCGACATTCTGAAACCATGCCATATGTTGCTTAAACACGCTGGTAGTCAGCGCAATGCCAATGCTCGCCAGCACCACAATGGTGGAGTGTCCCAGAGAAAACCAGGCCCCCGTCGTCAGGGCACGTTTTTTCTGCTGCATGAGTTTACGCGTAGCGCTGTCTATCGCGGCGATATGATCGGCATCTACGGCATGGCGCAAACCATAGCACCACGCAATCAGACTCAGTGCCAGCAACGAAGTGTTGTTGCTAAACGCGGTGAAAGCCCACAGCCACGCCACGATGTTTGCCCCGATGAGTAAAACCATCAACAAAAGAATATTCGGGCGTTTTTTTAATAATGAAAACAATGCGTTCATTGTTTCCCGCCAACTAAATTTGAGCTAAACAACACACCATACCGCCGTTCATTGATTGATTAATACAACGTTTACCAGGCTAATGATAACTCTTAAGAATTACTAACCCAGTGTCGTAGATCAAAGTTGATTACCACCTGAAGCAAGTTCCGCTATCGCTAGCTCCGCAATACGCAGAGGCACCGTTGCGCTGTCACCCTCTTGCAGAAACCAGACGGACGACAACCCACACCAGGCAACAATCCACATCAGTAAACGCTGCCGTTCAATGCGGGCGATTTCAGACACAATGTTGACTCGTTGCGTGAATCTTTCCGGCAGAATGGCGACATATCTGGTGGGTTCGGCAAGATCGGGGTTAGTAAAAATATTGGCGAAATCAAAACCGCGCTCGCCCACCAGCCCTTTAGGATCGATAGCCAGCCATCCTCTCGTTCCGAAATCAAGAATATTGCTGTGGTGTAGGTCGCCGTGTAATACGACTTCATCGTGGGGTGAAGATAGCAGTATGTTTGCCACCGCAGCACAACGCGTCAGGATACCACCATGCTTTTTCGCGGCAGGAGCCAGATCGCGAAACCAATGATGAAGAGGTGTTAACGCAGGCGTAGACGCATTTCGGGTGAGATGGAGTCTACTGGCAGCATGGCAAATAATGCGACAGGCCTGCGCATCGTTGCCAGTCCAGGACATGTCCGCTAAAGACCCTGTCCCTGTCGCACGTTCCAGCAGAATCACCCCTGCTGCATGAGCAAGTACTTTCGCTGCGCCATTTCCGTTCCACCAGACCATGAGTTCACAGCCGATCCGTTCACTGTCATCGTCGGTGATCTTAAGTATGGCTTTCTGACCGTCCTTGGCCACCACCACAGGCAAAAGTTGCGATGTGTGCGTTTCAAACGGTTCACCATCTTGAGTGAGTCCCCAACGGTTGAGCCAGGTGTTGAACAGACGATTTTCCAAACAATATCCTCATTTTTTCTCTGGAAGATGGTAATAAAACGAATCCGTGTCGGCATTATTCCTGTTTTCTTTTGGTTGAGCCACAACCACCCACTTCCATCACCACTGACTTACCGGGTAGAGCACTAACAGGCACATCCTTGTGTAGCTATGTGCCATGCTGACTGTGTTCAGTAAATGAGGGGGAAACGATGATCACGTTATGCAAAACCTGTGGAACATCCTATGAGGTAACTGGCGCCCACCCGGAACATTGCGATATCTGCGAGGATGAACGTCAATATGTCCCCACGAACGGGCAGACATGGATCGATTTTGACACCCTGTGTGCATCACATACAAATAAATGGAAGCAACACGACAGTACTCTCCTTAGCATCCGCACCGTTCCTGATTTTGCAATTGATCAGCGCGCGTTTCTTGTGCGTACCCCAGAAGGAAATATTCTTTGGGACTGCATTGCCACGCTTGACGATGCCACAAAAACGCTAATAACGTCCCTTGGCGGGCTTAAGGCTATCGCGATATCGCATCCTCATTACTACACCACCATGCAGGACTGGGCTGCGGAATTTAACGCGCCGATTTACCTTCACGCCAGCGACAGAAGGTGGGTAATGCGCGACAGCCCGTGGATTCGATTCTGGGATGGCGACACCATTGAGTTAACCCGTAGCGTCACGGTGATACGTCTCGGCGGACACTTTGCTGGCGGCTGCGTCCTGCACTGGGCGCGTGACGAAGGCGTGGTGCTTTCCGGCGACATCGTCCAGGTGACGCCTGGTGCGCATGCAGTTTCATTTATGTGGAGTTACCCCAATATGTTACCGTTGCCAGCCGCCACCGTCAGCGACATCACTCAACGCCTGAGCACAGTGAAATTTAAGCAACTTTACGGCGCATTTGAGGGAAAAGATATTACGCAAAATGCCGATGAAATTGTGCGCCGTTCAGGTGAAAAGTATATTTCCTGCCTCAGGTAAACCGGCAGTTTATTCACCAATCATTCTTAGGAAGGTAAAAATGGATAAAACTGATAAACCACGCCCATTACAGATATACTCACTATCACACTGATTATAAAGTAGGTTTTGAAAGGCTGCTTTTGTGTTTTATGGCGAAAGATTTGTTGACCCGCAATCGCTCCACCCCACCCGCCTACAACGCCAAACATCAGCAATGTGGATTCCGGCACTCTACGCCAGTCCTTGCGTGCCGCCATTTTGTCCACGCCGTATAACAGCAGCGTCAGTATGTTGGCGAGCAGAAACCATATAACAAGAGGGTGAGTGGTGAAAATGCAGCCGACCGCTGCGAAAATGAGTAGCGAATAACACCAGCGATTGAGATTCATATTTTCAGTCACAGCACTTTTCAGGAAGTATCGGCACGCATTATACGCAAGGTCAGTCATCCGTGCCACGGGTGAGGATATCCCCTTTATTATTATGGCTATCACCCTCAGAAATAGCGCGAATTCTCTGGTCTGCGGCGTACCTAACAATTCAAACAAGAGAGCCGTTTTCATTATTCAGAACAAATGGTAATTTATTAAACCCAAATGGAGAAATTGTTCTGGAGTCACAAGGATGAGAAAATACTCATATCCATATTTGTTTTTTGTTACCGTCTCATTTCTCGGTGTATTTTTTCTCTTTTACTGGTGGAAGGTAACGATATACAGTGCGACTTTTCTCTACCCGCTCACATCCAAATACCTCATGCTTATTTCTCTGGCAGTGTCATTTTTAATTACCCTATTTCTGGTAGGTAATGGGATAATGAAAAAAAGTCCCTTCCAAACTTATCTGAAATTATTTGGTAGCATCAGCATTGCCATGGTGCTTTTTTCAGTGATCACAGTTATGGCGATAACCTGGTTCATTCCGGGTGTCCCCTCGTCCTATACCGCCCCATACACCTATGCTACAGGAAGTTCTAAGAGTTGTTCGGGGGCTGATGTTGACGATCCGGATCTCGGGACTAACATCAGAATTTGCTATCCAGAAGGTAACTACGAATATAACGACACAATCTACGTTGAGAAACGAAGTAACCTTTTAGGTGCGGTCGTGACATACGCCAGAACAACCCCATCCCGATTTTGATTAACTTATCGCGTAGTAGCCCATGCGTGATCCCGCGAAAGGTCATTACACGATCGTAGCGGCCATAAGAATGCAGAAAAGAGTTATACAGTGTACTCTGCCTGGATAAACGCGCCAGATGGTGATCAGATAACCTTCTGAACCCACGCATCGGCGGATACCGCTGTGCCCACTTTGCCCCTGAGGGACACGTGCACTCGCTAACTTATTGAGCGTTCGGTGATTTTTTATGAAAAAACTGTTTGTGCAGTTTTACCTCCTGCTGTTTGTCTGCTTTTTGGTGATGACCCTGTTGGTCGGTCTGGTATACAAATTCACCGCAGAACGCGCAGGGAGACAGTCGCTCGACGATTTGATGAAAAGCTCGTTGTACCTGATGCGCAGTGAACTACGCGAAATCCCGCCACGCGACTGGGGTAAGACACTGAAAGAGATGGATTTAAACCTCTCATTTGACCTTCGCGTTGAACCGCTGAATAAGTACACACTGGATGCCCCAACCATGCAGCGTTTGCGCGAAGGCGATATTGTGGCACTTGACGATCAATACACCTTTATTCAACGCATTCCTCGCAGCCATTACGTGCTGGCCGTCGGCCCGGTTCCCTATCTCTATTTTCTTCATCAAATGCGCTTGCTGGACATCGCACTGATGGCGTTTATTGCTATCTCACTGGCCTTCCCGGTACTGATCTGGATGCGTCCGCACTGGCAGGAAATGCTTAGACTCGAATCCGCCGCACAACGTTTTGGTGAAGGACATCTGAGTGAACGCCTGCATTTTGACAGCGGTTCCAGCTTTGAGCGCCTGGGCGTGGCGTTTAACCAAATGGCCGACAACATCAATGCGCTGATCGCCAGTAAAAAACAGCTCATCGATGGTATTGCCCATGAGCTTCGTACCCCGCTGGTACGTTTACGTTACCGGCTGGAAATGAGTGATAACCTCACCGAGCAGGAATCTCAGGCGCTGAATCGTGATATCGGCCAACTGGAAGCGTTGATCGAAGAGTTACTGACCTACGCCCGCCTGGATCGCCCGCAAAATGAACTGAAACTCAGCGTACCGGACCTGCCTGTTTGGTTGACAACCCATCTGGAGGATGTGCAAAGCGTGAATCCTGCCCGTACGGTGCGCCTACGTCACCTCGAAACTGGCAACTATGGCGCGCTGGATATGCGCCTGATGGAGCGGGTCCTGGATAATTTGCTGAATAATGCCCTGCGCTATTGCCAGTCTACAGTGCAAGCCAGCCTGCTACTGGACGGCAATCAAGCCACACTGGTAGTGGAAGACGACGGCCCCGGCATTGCGCCAGACGCTCGCGAACAGGTTTTTGAACCGTTTGTACGCCTTGATCCCAGCCGTGACCGGGCAACCGGCGGTTGCGGGCTTGGGTTAGCCATCGTCCACTCAATTGCTTTGGCTATGGGCGGAACGGTCGTCTGCGATGAAAGTGAACTTGGCGGCGCCCGGTTTACTTTCCGTTGGCCCGTCTGGCATAACATTCCTGAAATTTCAGCTGCCTGACCTATTCTGCTCGGTGGTCAGGCGGTGGATGTTGTGCTATAAAAAAGTATGTTGTAACTAAAATGGTAAATCTATGGCCCGTTACGATCTCGTCGACCGCCTGAACGGCACCTTTCGCCAGATGGAACAAGAACTGGCGCTTCTGAACGAAAACCTGTTGCAGCAGACGCTGCTGATTGCCCGCGTATTCTCGTTACCGGAAGTGGTCAAAGAGGCAGAGCATGCCCCTCTGCAGAGCATTGATGTTAAGCAGCATTTAGGCAAAGAGGCTGAAGCGCTGGCACTGCGCCATTACCGTCACCTGTTTATTCAGCAACAGTCCGAAAACCGCAGCAGCAAAGCGGCCGTCCGCCTACCGGGTGTATTGTGCTATCAGGTTGATAACGCGGCGCAATGTGCTCTGGAAGAACAAATCCAGCGTATAAACCAGTTGAAAACCACCTTCGAGCGCATTGTTACAGTGGAATCAGGGCTGGCGCCGGCAGCACGTTTCGAATGGGTGCATCGCCACCTGCCGGGGCTTATTACACTGAATGCCTATCGCACGCTCACCGTTGTCAGAGATCCTGCCACCCTGCGATTCGGCTGGGCTAATAAGCACATCATTAAAAACCTGAAACGCGATGAAGTACTGCAGCAACTGGAAAAAAGCCTGACGTCACCGCGCAGCGTACATCCCTGGACACGTGAAGAGTGGCAGGCGAAGCTTGAACGCGAATATCAGGATATCGCCGCCTTACCGCAGCAGGCCCGCCTGAAAATTAAAAGGCCGGTAAAAGTACAGCCTATTGCCCGCGTCTGGTACAAAGGAGAGCAAAAACAGGTGCAATATGCCTGCCCGACGCCTCTGATTGCTCTGCTTAACAACGACAACGGAATGACCGTACCGGATATCGGCGAGTTACTGAATTACGATGCCGATAACGTTCAACATCGTTTTAAACCTCAGGCGCAGCCGTTGAGATTGATTATTCCCCGGCTGCACCTGTACGTTGCGGATTAACTGCCTGGCCGCATGCTGCCAACCATCAACTCCGGACGTACCCAGCTGTCGAACTCCGCTTCGGTTAGATATCCCAGCGCCAGAGCGGAGGCTTTTAGCGTTAGCCCCTCTTTATGCGCTTTTTTGGCAATTTCAGCCGCTTTATCGTAACCGATATGGGTGTTGAGCGCGGTCACCAGCATCAGCGACTCATTGAGCAGTTGATCTATTCGTTCACGGTTGGGCTCGATTCCCGTCGCGCAATGCTCATTGAAGCTTTCCATTCCGTCCGCCAGCAGGCGTACCGACTGCAGGAAGTTGTGGATGACCATCGGTCGGTAAACGTTGAGCTCAAAATTACCTGACGCCCCGCCCATATTGATGGCGACATCATTGCCCATTACCTGACAGCACAACATGGTCAGCGCTTCGCACTGGGTTGGATTGACCTTGCCCGGCATGATTGAGCTGCCCGGTTCGTTTTCCGGAATTGAAATTTCGCCAATACCGCAACGCGGGCCGGATGCCAGCCAGCGTACATCGTTGGCGATTTTCATCAGCGACGCTGCCAGTCCTTTTAGCGCTCCGTGGGCATGAACCAGAGCATCGCAGGTGGCCAGCGCTTCAAATTTATTCGGAGCGGTAACGAACGGCGCGCAGGTAATGACCCGCAGTTCATCCGCAACCCGGCGGGCGTATTCGGGATGAGTATTCAGTCCGGTACCTACCGCGGTTCCCCCCAACGCCAGTTCTGCCACATGCGGTAAACTGTTTTCAATGTGTCTGAGGTTATGTTCAAGCATTGCTACCCAGCCGGAAATCTCCTGGCCAAGTGTAAGTGGAGTTGCATCTTGCAGATGTGTACGACCAATTTTAACGATATCGGCGAAAGCGTGGGACTTATCACTGAGCGTTTTGGTTAACACATTTAATTGTGGGATCAAAGATTTACGCAGCGTCAGCAGCGCTGCAACGTGCATTGCTGTCGGGAAGACATCGTTCGAGCTTTGGCTTTTATTAACATCATCGTTGGGGTGTACTTTTCGCTCCATCCCCCGCACGCCGCCCAGCAATTCGCTGGCTCGGTTTGCCAATACCTCGTTCATGTTCATATTGCTTTGCGTGCCTGAGCCGGTTTGCCAGATGGCTAGCGGAAACTCATCGCGGTGTTTATCTGCCAACACCTCATCTGCAGCCTGCATAATAGCCCTGGCTTTATCCTCCGCCAGCAGCCCCAGATCCTGGTTAACCTTTGCCGCAGCGCGTTTCGTCAGCGCCAGCGCATGGATCAGCGAGACCGGCATTTTCTCCGTAGAGATACGAAAATGCTCCAGCGAACGTTGGGTTTGCGCGCCCCAAAGCTTATCGGCAGGAACATCAATCGCTCCCATTGAATCATTCTCGCGGCGTACCGTTACCATTACCTGCTCCTTACATTAACAGTTGATTAGGTTATGTTTCGACATTGCCCATTTGCATTGGTCTTATGAGTATTAACGAGGTTAAAGCTGTCGTTTGGTGGTTCGTGCGGTAAAAAAAACCGCCCCGAAGGGCGGCTGACGTTACTTAACGCAGCGTGCGCACTGCGACGTCTGAATTTGCTTGAAGAAATCGTTGCCTTTGTCATCTACCAGGATAAACGCCGGGAAATCTTCCACTTCAATTTTCCAGATGGCTTCCATCCCGAGTTCCGGGTATTCCAC
Organism: Citrobacter sp. A316; assembly: GCF_002042945.1. Classification (NCBI taxonomy): domain Bacteria; kingdom Pseudomonadati; phylum Pseudomonadota; class Gammaproteobacteria; order Enterobacterales; family Enterobacteriaceae; genus Citrobacter; species Citrobacter sp. A316. The sequence continues at coordinate 137,033 of NZ_MVFZ01000005.1, read as the reverse complement.
GCACTCCAGACTCTTGATGCTGCCCTGAGCCAGTACCGCTGCGGGGCCGCCAATACTGCCTAAATAGAAGCCGCCATGCTTATGGCAGGCGTCGGTCACCTGCTGGCTGCGATTACCTTTCGCCAGCATAATCATGCTCCCACCAGCAGCCTGAAGCTGATCAACATACGAGTCCATACGTCCGGCAGTGGTTGGCCCCAGCGAACCCGAAGCATAGCCTTCCGGCGTTTTTGCCGGACCTGCGTAATAGATCGGGTGATCTTTAACATACTGCGGCAAACTTTCGCCGTTATCCAGACGTTCTTTCAGTTTCGCATGCGCAATGTCACGGCCAACGATAATTGTACCGTTGAGCGACAGACGCGTGGAAACCGGATACTGAGAAAGCTGAGCCAGAATCTCTTTCATCGGACGATTGAGGTCAATACGCACCGCTTCACCCTCTCCCGCCTGGCGCAACTCTTCTGGTATATATTTACCAGGATTGTGCTCCAGTTTTTCAATCCAGATACCTTCACGGTTGATCTTGGCCTTGATATTTCGATCGGCTGAGCAAGAAACGCCCATACCAACCGGACACGACGCACCGTGACGCGGCAGGCGGATCACGCGGATATCATGCGCGAAGTACTTCCCGCCAAACTGCGCGCCCAGTCCCAAATTCTGCGCCTCAATCAGCAGCTCTTTTTCCAGCTCCACATCGCGGAATGCCTGACCATGTTCGTTACCTTCTGTCGGCAGTTCGTCGTAGTATTTTGCAGAAGCCAGTTTGACCGTTTTCAGCGTAGCTTCCGCTGACGTTCCGCCGATCACAAACGCAATGTGATACGGCGGACAAGCCGCAGTGCCCAACGTACGCATCTTCTCAACCAGGTAATTTTTTAATTTTCCCGGCGTGAGCAGCGCTTTGGTTTCCTGGTACAGATAGGTTTTGTTCGCCGAACCACCGCCTTTGGCAATGCACAGGAATTTGTATTCATCGCCGTCGACGGTATACAAATCGATCTGTGCTGGCAGGTTGGTGCCGGTGTTCACCTCTTTATACATATCCAGCGCGGCGTTTTGTGAATAGCGCAGGTTGTCTTCGATATAGGTGTTATACACACCACGAGCCAGCGCCTCCTCATCGCCCCCTCCGGTCCAGACACGCTGACCTTTTTTACCCACAATAATCGCGGTTCCGGTGTCCTGACAGGTCGGCAAAATGCCTTTTGCCGCGATGTCAGAGTTACGCAGAAATTGCAGAGCCACATACTTGTCGTTTTCGCTGGCTTCCGGGTCGCGCAGAATATCGGCTACCTGCAGTTGATGTGCGGGACGCAGCATAAACGACGCATCATGGAAGGCCTGACGAGCCAACAGGGTTAAGGCTTGCGGTGCAACTTTAACAATCTCCTGCCCTTCAAATTCGGCAACAGAGACATAGTCGCTGGTCAGCAGATAGTATTCGGTATCATCCTTTTTGAGGGGGAAAGGATGCTGATAATGAAAGGGTTTGTTTGACATTGTGCTCTCACTTACTGCTCGGTCTGGTTATTCTCTGGGCAGATGTTCCATTGCCCTGCTTCCCTGCCGCAGATCCGGTTGTAGAAGGAAGAGCTTTCTGCAACCGGAATTACTCAGGGTATTAAAAGCGAGTCACCATATCCTACACATTTTTTTAACAAAAACTGAGACAAGTACGACTTTTTACATGTGCAGGTTACTTCCCTCAGGGTTTCTTGGTTTAATAGCCGTAGAAAATTCAACATTGAAACAAGGCTTGATAATGCAAAAACTCATCAACTCAGTGCAGAACTACGCCTGGGGAAGTAAAACGGCGTTAACGGAACTCTATGGCATTGCCAACCCCACTCAGCAACCGATGGCTGAGCTGTGGATGGGTGCGCATCCGAAAAGCAGTTCGCAGGTTCTCGGCGCTGACGGTCAGACGGTTGCTCTGCGCGACGTTATCGAGCACGATAAATCCGCGCTGCTGGGCGATGCCGTTGCGCAACGTTTTGGTGAACTGCCCTTCCTGTTTAAAGTGCTCTGCGCTGCTCAACCGCTTTCGATTCAGGTTCATCCTAACAAGCACAACTCTGAAATTGGATTTGCCAAAGAAAACGCCGCGGGGATCCCGATGGATGCGGCCGAGCGCAACTACAAAGATCCTAACCACAAACCAGAACTGGTATTTGCTTTGACGCCTTTCCTGGCGATGAACGCATTCCGCGAGTTCTCAGACATTGTTGCATTGTTACAACCCGTTTCCGCCGCACATCCGGCTATTGCGCATTTCCTGGAAGAGCCGAGTGCGGAACGTCTGAGCTATCTTTTCGCCAGCTTGCTGAATATGCAGGATGAGGAGAAATCCCATGCGTTGGCGATCCTGAAATCGGCGCTGAACAGCCAGCAGGGAGACCCCTGGCAAACCATCCGTCTGATCGCCGACGTCTACCCGAACGACAGTGGGCTCTTCTCCCCGCTGCTGCTCAATGTGGTGAAACTCAATCCAGGCGAGGCTATGTTCTTATTTGCCGAAACCCCGCACGCTTACCTGCAAGGTGTGGCGCTTGAGGTGATGGCTAACTCGGACAACGTGCTGCGTGCCGGACTGACGCCAAAATATATTGATATCCCGGAACTGGTCGCCAACGTGAAGTTTGTCGCCAAGCCTGCAAACCAGTTACTGACCACGCCGGTTGAATCTGATGGTGAACTGGACTTCCCGATCCCGGTTGACGATTTTGCGTTCTCCCTGCATGACCTTACTACCAATGGTGCAGATATCAGCCAGCAAAGTGCAGCCATTTTGTTCTGCATAGAGGGTGAAGCTGTACTGAGCAAAGGTGAGCAACGCCTGGTGCTGCTACCGGGTGAATCGGCCTTTATTGGCGCGAATGAATCGCCGGTTAACATCAGTGGCGCAGGTCGTTTAGCACGAGTTTATAACAAGCTATAGCAAGATACTGATATTTTTAACAACTCTTGCTAAGCTGTAGTGAGTTAAAGACATGTCACTCCTCCAGGCGTCTTCAAACGCCTGGTTTTATTTTATGGATATCGAAATGAAAAAATCGCTGGTAGCTGCGGGTGTGGTGGTTGCGCTGGGTATCGTCTGGACGGGCGGTGCCTGGTACACAGGTAAGAAACTTGAAACGCATCTCGCCGAGATGGTGACGCAGGCAAACGATCAGTTAAAACGTTTCTCCCCTGAGGCGGGTATTGAACTGAGTTATCAAAACTACCAGCGCGGGGTGTTCAATAGCCAACTGCAAATGGTGGTGAAACCCATCGCCGGGCAGGCAGATTCCTGGCTAAAACCGGGGCAAAGTATCGTCCTGAATGAAACCGTCGATCACGGTCCATTCCCGCTGGCCCAACTGAAATCACTGAATCTGGTCCCGGCTATGGCCTCCGTGAAAACGACGCTGGTCAATAACGACGTTACCAAACCGCTGTTTGATATTGCCAAAGGTGAGTCGCCATTTGTCATTAACTCCCGTATCGGCTACAGCGGCGATACCCGTTCCGATCTCTCCCTCAAACCACTGAACTATGAGAAAGGCGACGAAAAAGTAGCCTTCAGCGGCGGGGAATTCCAGTTTACAGCAGACAAAGAAGGTAACGCTGTCTCGCTGACAGGCAATGCGCAAAGCGGCGTGGTCAACGCGGTCAACGAGTATGACCAGAAAGTACAGATGACTTTCAATAACCTGAAAACTGAGGGTTCCAGCAGTATTGCCAGCTTTGGTGAGCGCATCGGCGACCAGAAATTATCACTCGATAAACTGTCGATTTCCGTCGAAGATAAAGAGTTGGCGGTTCTGGAAGGTATGGGTATTGATGGTAAATCCGATCTGATCAACGACGGTAAAACTGTCAACAGCCAGTTGGATTACACACTGAACAGTCTGAAATTGCAGGGTCAGGATATGGGTAGCGGTAAACTGACGCTGAAAGTTGGCCAGATTGACGGTGAAGCACTACACCAGTTCAGTCAGCAATATAGTGCCCAAACCAAGGCACTGATGGCGCAGATTGATGTGGTACAAAATCCTGAGCTTTATCAGCAAAAAGTCACTGAAGCCTTCTTCAATGCGCTGCCGATTCTGATGAAAGGCGAGCCGGCTATCACCATTGCCCCACTGAGCTGGAAAAATGCAAAAGGTGAAACCGCATTTAATCTGTCACTGCTGCTAAAAGATCCGACAGCGAATACTGAGGAACCACAAACGCTGGCTCAGGAAGTGGATCGTTCGGTCAAATCACTGGATGCTAAACTGACGATTCCGGTCGATATGGCGACTGAGTTCATGACGCAGATTGCCAAAATTGAAGGTTATCAGCAGGAACAAGCGGCCGATCTGGCGAAGCAACAGGTGAATGGCCTGGCGGCAATGGGTCAGATGTTCCGTATTACAACGATGCAGGACAACGTCATCGGTTCCAGCCTGCAATACGCAAACGGCCAGGTAACGTTAAACGGACAAAAAATGTCGCTCGATGAGTTTGTTGGCATGTTCGCTATGCCTTCTCTCGGCGAACCGGATGCCCCGGCTATCCCGCAACAGTAAATACGCGTGACAACAGGTCCGATAACCGTGTGCTTATCGGGCCTTTTTTATTTTGCCACCACCAGCCGGGCGGAAAGCGTCAGGTTACGCGAGTGACCATCATCGTGCCCAATGCGCTGTAGCATGCGCTCAGCAAGGGTATATCCCATTTCACGCGCGGGCGTGCAGGCCCAAATAATGGGGATATCGTCCAGTGCATTTTCCGCTACATCGGCAAATCCGGCTAACGAGATCTGCTGTTCGAAGTAGCGATCTACGCCAATTTCACCACTCTGACGCCCTGCTCTCATCAGGCCAAACCAGGCACCAGCGGCTATGGTTTCGTTGTAGCATACCACTGCGCTGATCGTTGGGTTGCGACGTAACAGCGCGGTCACCTCTTCTGCGGCCTGCTTTTGGCTGGATGAACACTCCAGCACCCAGTCGCTATGAAACGGTAAACCATACTTTAGCAACGTCGTACAATAGCCGCCGACACGCTCCGCGCGGGTCAATGAAGAACTCTGCCCCCCCAACCACGCGATTCGCTGATGCCCATGGCGTATCAGATGTTCAACCAGCAATTGCGCTGCCTGCATGTTGTCAGGCCTGACGGTGTCAACGTCATCCAGGTAGCTGGCCCGAGACGCAAACACCACCGGAATCCCCTTATCGGCGGCCAGTTGTTGCAGGTCGTCGCTACTGCCCGCAGCCCCGGCGATCACCACACCATCAACCCCTTGATTAAGCAGCATAGCGAAACGCTGCGCCAGCTGTTCGCCATCTTTGCCGCCATGTAATAAAAATACCATGCGCCCCTGCGCTTCTAATGCTTCCGTCAGACCTGCCGTCAACTCGGCGTAAAACGGGGTGGAGAGATCACGCACGATCAAACCAATTACCCCGCTCTGCCCACCACGCAGCGCTGATGCCTGGCGATTACGCACAAACCCCAGTTGCTCGATAGCGGCATTCACCCGTTCGCCGGTCGCGGATGAAATACGGCCTTTTCCACTGAGCACCAATGAGACGGTACTAACCGAAACACCCGCGGCCAGCGCAACATCATGGATGGTTATTTTTTTGGCTATAGCCATAAAAACGGAAAACTCCCTGATAACGTGACGGATAAAACGTTTTATCAATCACTTATATTTATACGCTCTATTATCGTTCGATAATGTGATTTATACCGCACTAAAATTAGGTAAAACGTTTTATCTTCTCGCCATCATTAGTCAGCCAGCTTTTACGAGGAGTCGTTTGATGACGACGAGAACCACACCAAAAATAACGTTATGGGAATTTTTCCAGCAGTTGGGCAAAACCTTTATGCTGCCCGTGGCTCTGCTCTCATTCTGCGGGATCATGTTAGGGATCGGCAGCTCGTTAAGTAGTCATGATGTCTTAACGCTGATCCCGGCATTGGGTAATCCGGTACTGCAGGCTATTTTTACCTGGATGAGCAAAGTAGGCTCATTTGCGTTTAGTTTCTTACCGGTGATGTTCTGTATTGCCATACCTCTCGGTCTTGCTCGCGAGAACAAAGGCGTAGCGGCGTTTGCCGGTTTTGTTGGTTATGCGGTGATGAACCTTGCCGTCAACTTCTGGTTAACCGCGAAAGGTATCTTACCTACCACAGATGCCGCGATCCTGAAAGCCAACAACGTGCAGAATATCCTGGGGATCCAGTCGATCGACACCGGGATCCTAGGCGCTGTAATTGCCGGGATCATCGTCTGGATGCTGCATGAACGTTTCCACAACATCCGCCTGCCGGATGCACTGGCCTTCTTCGGCGGTACACGTTTTGTGCCAATTATCTCTTCAGTGGTGATGGGACTGGTCGGCCTGGTTATTCCCCTGGTTTGGCCGGTTTTCGCCATGGGCATTAACGGGCTCGGCCACATCATCAACAGCGCGGGCGAATTTGGTCCAATGCTGTTTGGTACCGGTGAACGTCTGCTGCTGCCCTTTGGTCTGCATCATATTCTGGTGGCGCTCATTCGCTTCACCGAGGCTGGCGGCACGCAGGAAGTCTGCGGTCACAGCGTGAGCGGCGCACTGACTATTTTCCAGGCTCAGTTGAGCTGCCCGACAACTCAAGGCTTCTCTGAAAGCGCAACCCGCTTCCTGTCGCAGGGTAAAATGCCGGCATTCCTCGGCGGTTTGCCGGGGGCTGCGCTCGCGATGTACCACTGCGCTCGCCCTGAAAATCGTCATAAAATTAAAGGATTATTAATTTCTGGCCTCATTGCCTGCGTGATCGGCGGTACAACCGAACCCCTCGAGTTCTTATTCCTGTTCGTTGCCCCAGTTCTGTATGTGATCCACGCCCTGCTGACCGGTCTTGGTTTCACCGTGATGGCAGTGTTAGGCGTCACCATCGGTAACACGGACGGTAACCTGATTGACTTTGTGGTATTCGGCATCCTGCACGGACTCTCTACCAAATGGTATCTGGTCCCTGTTGTGGCGGCGATCTGGTTTGCTGTGTACTACGTGATCTTCCGTTTCGCCATCACACGCTTCAATCTGAAGACCCCGGGTCGTGACGTCGAAATTGCCAGCAATATCGAAAAAGTCATGGCGGGAGCACCGGGTAAATCCGGTTACAACGTTCCTGCCATTCTGGCGGCGCTGGGCGGTGCGGAAAACATTGTCAGTCTGGATAACTGCATTACCCGTCTGCGCTTGTCAGTGAAAGATATGTCGCTTGTTAACGTACAAGCGCTGAAGGACAATCGCGCCATTGGCGTAGTACAACTCAATCAGCATAACCTTCAGGTCGTTATTGGTCCGCAGGTCCAGTCAGTGAAAGACGAGATCGCCGTTCTGATGAACACCGTACAGGCATAAGGACAACAGTATGTTTGATTTTTCAAAGGTGGTGGACAGGCACGGTACCTGGTGTACCCAGTGGGATTACGTTGCCGACCGTTTTGGTTCAGCCGACCTGCTGCCGTTCACCATCTCCGATATGGATTTTGCCACCGCACCTTGCATTCTGGAGGCGCTGACTCAGCGCCTGTCACATGGCGTGCTGGGTTACAGCCGCTGGAAAAATGATGAATTTCTGGCGGCAATTAGTCATTGGTTTCTTACGCGTCATAATACCCAAATCGACCCTCAGTCGCTGGTTTATGGCCCCTCGGTCATCTATATGGTGTCGGAGCTGATCCGCCAGTGGTCTTCTGCGGGTGATGCGGTGGTAATTCATACACCGGCGTACGACGCGTTTTACAAAGCGATTGAAGGTAATCAGCGCCAGGTATGCGCTGTCGGACTTGAAAAGCGCGCTGACGGCTGGGTTTGCGACATGGTTGCGCTGGAAAAAGCGCTGTCCCGGCCTGAAAGTAAAATTCTTCTGCTTTGCAGTCCGCAAAACCCAACGGGTAAAGTGTGGACGCGCGATGAACTGGAAACCATGGCAGAGCTGTGCCAACGCCACGGTGTAAAAGTCATCTCCGATGAGATCCATATGGATATGGTATGGGGAGACCAGCCACACATTCCGTGGAGCAACGTCGCACGCGACAGCTGGGCGCTACTCACCTCCGGCTCAAAGAGTTTTAATATTCCGGCATTAACCGGGGCTTACGGAATCATTGAGGATGCGCAAAGCCGCAACGATTACCTCAGCGCGTTAAAAGGCCGCGATGGCCTTTCCTCACCTGCGGTGCTGGCGCTTAGCGCCCATATTGCCGCTTATCAACAGGGCGCAAGTTGGCTTGATGCGCTGCGCGAATATCTTGCCAGTAATCTGCATTACGTTGCCCGTGAGCTTAATACCGCCTTCCCCGAACTCAACTGGCAGGTACCGCAATCCACCTATCTGGCATGGATTGACCTCCGCCCGCTCAAAATTGATGACCATGCACTGCAAGATGCACTCATCCACCAGCAGAAAGTTGCCATCATGCCCGGATACACATACGGAGAAGAAGGACGCGGTTTTGTGCGCCTCAATGCCGGATGTCCACGATCCAAACTTGAAAAAGGCGTTCAGGGGTTGATTAACGGCATACGTTCTGTACGCTAATAAAATTTGCGCAATGAAATTATTCATTGCGCAACATAGATTTTTATCCCGATTTTTTCTTATAATACGACGCACTTTACCTAAATACACGAGTGCGACCATGATTGATACTTCCCTCCCCCTGACCGACGTCCATCGCCACCTTGATGGTAACATCCGTGCACAAACGATCCTGGATCTGGGTCGTCAATTCAATTTAACACTTCCGGCACAAACGTTGGAAACTCTGATCCCTCATGTACAAGTCACATCAACTGAGCCAGATTTAGTGAGCTTTTTATCCAAGCTCGACTGGGGCGTGAAGGTACTGGCCTCGCTGGATGCCTGTCGTCGCGTGGCATTTGAGAATATTGAAGATGCAGCACGTAACGGTCTGCACTATGTAGAATTACGTTTTTCTCCAGGCTATATGGCGATGGCGCATCAGCTCCCGGTTGCAGGTGCGGTTGAAGCCGTCATCGCCGGCGTACGCGAGGGCTGCAAGACCTTTGGCGTCGAAGCACGCTTAATTGGCATTATGAGTCGTACTTTTGGCGAAGCCGCCTGCTTGCAGGAACTGGATGCACTGTTAGCCCACCGAGACCATATTACGGCACTGGACCTGGCCGGTGACGAACTGGGGTTCCCGGGCAGTCTGTTCCTGTCCCATTTCAACCAGGCACGCGATGCCGGCTGGCGTATTACCGTACATGCGGGCGAAGCCGCGGGACCAGAAAGCATCTGGCAGGCCATTAAAGAGCTGGGCGCTGAGCGTATTGGTCACGGCGTTAAAGCCGTTGAAGATCGTGCGTTGATGGATTACCTCGCCGAGCACCGTATCGGCATCGAATCCTGCCTGACATCAAATATTCAGACCAGCACCGTTGCCTCACTAGCGAACCATCCGCTGAAAACGTTCCTTGAGCATGGCGTTATCGCCAGTTTGAACACGGACGACCCGGCTGTTCAGGGCGTGGATATCATTCACGAGTACACCATTGCCGCACCAGCGGCAGGCCTAACGCGCGAACAAATCCGCCAGGCGCAAATCAACGGTCTGGAAATGGCATTCCTGAGTAACGAAGAGAAACGTACACTGCGCGAAAAAGTCGCCGCAGCGTAACAGGTAAAGTGCCGGATGGCGCTAACGCTTATCCGGCCTGCGTTGGTTTTCATTGTAGGCCGGATAAAACGCCTGAGCATCTCCATCCGGCATTAGCCCAATCAAGCAAGGCACAGCGTCGAACGATGTTTCGCGGATTCGATACCCAGCTCAATCAGCTCCATAATTTGGATAGCCTGTCTCGCTGGTACCGGGTTTTCACCGTTACCGTTTAGCGCATCACGAATACCAGCATAGTACGCCGGATAGTTGCCCGGTACGGTAAGCCAGGTTTCTTCAACCTGCTCTTCGCCTTCTACTCGCGTCAATACGCCATCACGCATATCATAACCCCAGTCTTCCTGTGGCAGTCGCTCGCCATTTTTCAGACGCTCTTCCTGCGGGTCAAGACCATACTTCACATAGCTGCCACGCGATCCGTGCACAATATAACGGGCCGATTCTGCGGCAGCGAGCATGGTGCCATGCAGGATCACACGACGTTGCGGATACGTCAGGATGGCATGGAAGTAATCCGTCGCCTGCGCGCCCGGACGCAGCTGGGCCAGGTCTACCGTCAGGCTGACAGGCAAACCAAACAGGTTTATCGCCTGATCCAAAAGATGCGGTGCTAAATCGTACCAGATACCGCTTCCCGGACCGCCCTGTTCACGCCAACGGTCACGAACCTGCGGGCGGAAACGATCGAAATGGGATTCGAAATACGCCACCTCACCCAAAACACCATCCGCCAGCAGAGCTTTCAGCGTTAGAAAATCACTGTCCCAGCGACGGTTATGGAACACAGACAACACGCGCCCGAGGCTGCGCGCCAGCGCATCCAGCTCACGAGCTTGTGACAGTGTCACAGTAAAAGGCTTATCAACAACCACATGTTTGCCCGCTTCCAGCGCAGCTTTCGCTAACGGAAAGTGTGTGTCATTAGGCGTGGGGATCACAATCAGGTCGATATTTGGATCGTTAAAAAGATGCTTAGGCTCAGCAACAACCGCCACCGTAGGCCAGTCTGCCTTCACTTTTGCTTCATCACTACTGGAAACCGCAACCAGTTCCAGGCCCGGCGTACCCACAATCAGGGGGGCGTGGAAGGTTTTGCTGGCATAACCATAGCCAATTAGCCCAACGCGGATGTTGTCACTCATGTTATTGCCTCTCAATTCAGGACTAACCTATTTCACACCATACCTTGCAACGTCTCAATAGTTTAATAACCTTTGTGCTACAAAGGTTGTTTTTTAACTTAAGTCAAACATATGCCACTTATGCTTAACTTGCAGCGAAAAAGAGGTAGAAATCGTTCCCAATCATCTTGCTGTATTAATGATAGATTAGTAACATTTGCAGCCTGTGTTTATGGATAAATCAAAGCAAATGTCATCAGTAATGAATCGTCTTATTGAATTAACAGGTTGGATTGTTCTCGCCGTCTCCGTGATCCTGCTGGGTGTTGCCAATCATATTGACAATTACCAGCCACCAGAGCCCGTTGCGGCAGTGCAGAAGAAATAATCATCCGCAGCCTTATATTGCCCGGCAATTAACATTGGTAGTTGCAGGGTTTGCCGGTAAAAGATCGCTTTCTGTCAAAAAAAGCGAATTATGCCGCATCCCGCTCCGCTGCATATTGCCAGCGATCGCTATGCGCGTTACCCTTGCCGCAGACGCGCATAGCGCCTGCTTTTTCACAGGTATGAACACTCTTCTTACATTTGCACGTAAATCCGCTTTTACCTGTGCTCGTTGTTTATTTTTATATTTTCTACTCCGTTGGTATTATTTTATTAATATGGATCTGCATTTATGACCGTTCAGGATTACTTATTAAAATTCCGCAAAATCAGTTCACTCGAAAGTCTGGAAAAACTGTTCGACCATCTGAACTACACGCTCACCGACGATAGCGACATTATCAATATGTACCGTGCCGCTGACCATCGCCGTGCGGAGCTTATCTCCGGTGGCCGCCTGTTTGATATCGGTCAGGTACCTAAATCAGTCTGGCATTACGTGCAATAAAGAAGAAAGTAGCGCTCAACGTTAAAAGCTTTATAATAATTGCCCCAAAATGAATGGCATGATTGATTGCGCGCGTAAACCTGGAGAAGAGATGACTACCACACCGGCACAACGTATCGGAGGCTGGCTACTTGGGCCACTGGCCTGGCTGTTAGTCGCGTTGTTGAGCGCTTCGCTGGCGTTATTACTTTATGTCACTGCGCTGGCTACACCACAAACCTTCAAAACGCTGGGTGAGCAAAGTACGGCCAATTTGCTGTTATGGGGCGTCTCCTTTATTACCGCGATCGCCATGTGGTATTACACACTGTGGCTGACGATTGCGTTTTTCAAACGCAGAGCCTGTGTGCCTAAGCATTACATTCTGTGGCTGCTGATCTCCGTGTTGCTGGCGATTAAAGCGTTTGCGTTTTCACCCGTCCCAGACGCTTTTGCCGTGCGCCAACTGCTGTTCCCATTACTGGCTGCAGCACTGTTGGTGCCCTATTTCAAACGATCGCAGCGCGTTAAATCGACGTTTGTGAACCCGTAATAACCCTACAGTTAACCTGTTGTCGCCTGTTGTAGATTGTCAGATAATAGGCGGCTTTTTTATTTCAGGCCGAAAAATGACTGATTACCTGCTGCTGTTTGTCGGAACTGTACTGGTCAATAACTTTGTACTGGTCAAGTTTCTGGGCCTCTGCCCATTTATGGGTGTTTCCAAAAAACTGGAAACCGCAATGGGTATGGGCCTTGCCACGACGTTTGTCATGACGCTGGCCTCCATTTGCGCATGGCTGATTGATACCTGGATCCTAATCCCGCTCAATCTCATCTATCTGCGCACGCTAGCTTTTATTCTGGTTATCGCCGTCGTCGTGCAGTTTACCGAAATGGTTGTGCGCAAAACCAGCCCTGCGCTGTACCGCCTGCTGGGGATCTTCCTACCGCTGATCACCACTAACTGCGCAGTGTTAGGTGTGGCGCTACTGAACATCAACCTCGGCCATAATTTTTTACAGTCGGCGCTATACGGTTTTTCCGCCGCCGTCGGCTTCTCGCTGGTGATGGTACTGTTCGCCGCGATCCGCGAACGCCTCGCCGTGGCGGACGTCCCAGCGCCGTTTCGCGGCAATGCGATTGCGCTGATTACTGCTGGTTTAATGTCATTGGCCTTTATGGGCTTTAGTGGTTTGGTGAAGTTGTAATGAATGCTATCTGGATTGCCGTTGCCGCAGTGAGTCTACTGGGTCTGGCGTTCGGCGCTATTTTGGGGTACGCCTCACGACGTTTTGCCGTTGAAGATGATCCGGTCGTGGAGAAAATTGATGAAATTCTCCCGCAAAGCCAGTGTGGACAGTGCGGCTATCCGGGCTGTCATCCTTACGCTGAAGCGATAGGCTCTCAGGGTGAAAAAATTAACCGTTGCGCCCCCGGTGGCGAAGCGGTGATGTTAAAAATTGCCGCCCTGCTGAACGTCGACCCGCAACCTATTGATGGCGATGAACAAGACGTTACGCCGGTGCGTATGCTGGCGGTCATTGATGAAAATAACTGTATTGGGTGCACTAAGTGTATTCAGGCCTGCCCGGTCGATGCGATCGTGGGCGCGACCCGCGCCATGCACACGGTAATGAGCGATCTCTGCACCGGGTGCAACCTGTGCGTTGACCCGTGCCCGACGCAATGTATTGAATTACGCCCGGTAGCCGAGACACCCGATAGCTGGAAATGGGATTTAAACACCATCCCTGTGCGCATCATTCCTGTGGAACAACATGTTTAAGTTATTCTCTGCATTCAGAAAAAATAAAATCTGGGACTTTGATGGCGGCATTCATCCACCAGAAATGAAAACCCAGTCAAACGGAACGCCGTTGCGACAGGTTCCGCTGGCACCGCGTTTCGTTATTCCGCTGAAACAACATATTGGTGCGGAGGGTGAACTGTGCGTAAACGTGGGTGACACCGTGCTGCGTGGTCAGGCATTAACCCGCGGACGTGGCAAAATGCTTCCAGTCCATGCACCAACATCAGGCACCGTTGTTGCCATTGCCCCGCACTCCACCGCGCATCCTTCGGCACTGGCTGAGTTGAGCGTCATCATAGACGCCGATGGCGAAGATCGCTGGATTGAGCGAGACTGCTGGACCGATTACCGCTCCCACAGCCGGGAAGAGCTTATTGCGCGTATTCATCAGTTCGGCGTCGCCGGACTGGGTGGCGCGGGTTTTCCCACCGGCGTTAAACTGCAGGGCGGTGGAGATAAAATTGAAACGCTAATCATTAACGCCGCCGAATGCGAACCTTACATTACGGCAGATGACCGCCTGATGCAGGACTGCGCGGCGCAGGTCGTCGAAGGGATCCGCATCCTGGCGCACATTCTTCAGCCACGCGAGATCCTCCTGGGTATCGAAGATAACAAACCGCAGGCGATTTCTATGCTGCGCGCGGTGCTGGCTGATTCACACGATATTAGCTTACGCGTGATCCCCACCAAGTACCCGTCCGGCGGGGCCAAGCAGTTAACACAAATCCTGACCGGCAAGCAGGTTCCCCACGGTGGACGCTCCTCAGATATCGGCGTGTTGATGCAAAACGTCGGAACCGCCTATGCAATTAAACGTGCAGTAATTGATGGAGAACCGATCACCGAACGTGTCGTTACGCTTACCGGTGAAGCCGTCAGCCGTCCGGGCAACGTCTGGGCGCGTTTAGGCACGCCGGTTCGTCATCTGCTCAACGATGCGGGATTCTGCCCTTCCGCCGACCAGATGGTGATTATGGGCGGGCCGCTGATGGGCTTTACGCTGCCGTGGCTGGATGTCCCGGTGGTGAAGATAACCAACTGTCTTCTGGCACCCTCTGCCAGTGAAATGGGTGAAACGCCGGAAGAGAAAGGCTGCATTCGCTGTAGCGCATGCGCCGATGCCTGTCCGGCGGATCTCCTGCCACAACAGCTTTACTGGTTCAGTAAAGGGCAACAGCACGACAAGGCAACGGCCCACAATATCGCTGACTGCATTGAGTGCGGTGCCTGCGCCTGGGTATGCCCAAGCAATATTCCGCTGGTGCAATATTTCCGTCAGGAAAAAGCCGAGATTTACGCCATTAGCCAGGAAGAAAAACGAGCCGCTGAAGCGAAAGCTCGGTTTGAAGCCCGCCAGGCGCGCCTTGAACGTGAAAAAGCAGCACGTCTTGAGCGCCATAAGAGCGCCGCTGCTCAGCCGGCGGCCAAAGATCATGATGCCATTGCCGCCGCGCTGGCTCGTGTAAAAGAAAAGCAGGCTCAGGCGCTGCAGCCAGTGGTAATTCAGGCAGGCGAAAAACCTGACAATAGCGCAGTGATTGCCGCACGCGAGGCGCGTAAGGTGCAAGCTCGTGCTTCCCGTATGGAAAATCCGCCGCAAAGTGAAGGCAGCAGTACGGATACAGATCCACGTAAAGCGGCCGTGGAAGCGGCAATTGCCCGCGCCAAAGCCCGCAAACTTGAACAAGAACAAGGTAACGGAAACGGCCGAACCGGCTGATCCACGTAAAGCTGCCGTGGAAGCGGCAATTGCCCGCGCAAAAGCCCGCAAACTTGAGCAAGAACAGGTAACGGAAACGGCCGAACCGGCTGATCCGCGTAAAGCCGCCGTCGAAGCAGCAATCGCCCGCGCCAAAGCCCGCAAGCTCGAGCAGCAGGCGGTAGCTGAAACAGCCGAACCGGTTGATCCGCGTAAAGCCGCCGTCGAAGCGGCAATCGCCCGTGCCAAAGCCCGCAAGCTGGAGCAGCAGGCGGTAACAGAAACAGCCGAACCGGTTGATCCGCGTAAAGCCGCCGTCGCGGCCGCTATCGCACGCGCTCAGGCAAAGAAAGCCGCACAGCAGCAGGTTGTAAACGAGGAATAAATGGTATTCAGAATAGCAAGCTCCCCTTATACCCATAACCAGCGCCAGACATCGCGTATTATGATGCTGGTATTACTTGCTGCATTACCGGGGATCGCTGCTCAGCTGTGGTTCTTTGGCTGGGGCACGTTGTTCCAGATCGTTCTCGCGTCCATCAGCGCTATTGCTGCCGAAGCGGGTGTGCTTAAACTACGTAAACAACCCATTGTGCCAATTTTAAAAGACAACTCTGCGTTACTCACCGGGTTGCTATTGGCCGTCAGTATTCCGCCCCTCGCTCCCTGGTGGATGGTGATATTAGGCACGGTATTTGCGGTTATCATTGCGAAACAGCTGTATGGCGGGCTCGGACAGAACCCGTTTAACCCTGCCATGATTGGTTATGTCGTGCTGCTCATCTCATTTCCAGTACAGATGACCAGTTGGCTGCCGCCGCATGAAATTGCGGCTACGGTGCCTGGATTCCTTGACGCCCTGAACGTTATCTTTAACGGACATACCGCCAGCGGCGGGGATATGAATTCGCTGCGTATGGGCATCGATGGTATCAGTCAGGCAACGCCTCTTGATACCTTTAAGACATCCCTGCATGCAGGACGTACCGTTGAGCAGGTGATGCAATACCCGATCTACAGCGGCATGCTGGCAGGCGCTGGCTGGCAGTGGGTGAACCTTGCCTGGCTGGTTGGTGGCATCGTGCTGTTATGGCAAAAAGCGATTCGCTGGCATATTCCGGTTAGCTTTCTGCTGTCACTCGCCGTTTGTGCCACTTTGGGCTGGATTTTCTCGCCAGACTCACTGGCATCGCCTCAGTTGCACTTGCTTTCCGGCGCGACGATGTTAGGTGCGTTCTTTATTCTTACCGATCCCGTTACGGCATCAACAACCAACCGTGGTCGTCTGATTTTTGGCGCGCTTGCTGGCCTGTTAGTGTGGTTGATACGCAGTTTTGGCGGTTATCCTGATGGCGTGGCCTTTGCCGTGTTGCTGGCAAATATCACTGTTCCCCTGATTGATTATTACACCCGCCCGCGCGTGTACGGACATCGCTAAGGACTAGATATGCTGAAAACGATTCGTAAACACGGTATTACACTGGCGCTGTTTGCTGCGGGCTCGACGGGGTTAACCGCAGCAATCAATCAATTAACCAAGTCAACCATTGATGAACAGGCCGCGATACAGCAAAAAACGCTGTTCGATCAGGTTCTGCCTGGCGATCGCTACAATAATAACTTGTCTGAAAGTTGTTATCTGGTCGATGCGCCGGCGTTGGGTAAAGGTACGCACCGCGTATATATTGCGCGCCAGGACGATCGTCCCGTTGCAGCGGTTCTTGAGGCCACCGCACCAGATGGTTATTCCGGCGCAATACAACTGCTGGTAGGTGTCGATTTCACGGGTACCGTGTTGGGTACACGGGTTACCGAACACCATGAAACGCCGGGGCTGGGCGATAAAATCGAACTGCGCCTGTCCGACTGGATCACCCATTTTAGCGGTAAAATAATTTCTGCGGATAACGACTCTCACTGGGCTGTGAAAAAAGATGGCGGCGACTTTGACCAGTTTACTGGCGCAACCATTACACCACGTGCAGTAGTTAACGCGGTTAAACGTGCCGGCCTGTATGCGCAGACGCTACCTGCGCAACTCCCTCAACTTAGCGCCTGTGGAGAATAACCATGAGCGAAATTAAAGACGTTATTGTCCAGGGATTATGGAAAAATAACTCCGCGCTTGTGCAGCTACTCGGGATGTGTCCGCTGTTAGCCGTCACCTCTACCGCCACTAACGCGCTGGGTCTTGGACTTGCGACTACGCTCGTCCTGACGCTGACCAACCTGACGATTTCAGCCCTCCGTCGCTGGACACCGCCTGAAATTCGCATTCCGATTTATGTCATGATCATCGCCTCCGTGGTGAGCGCGGTGCAGATGTTGATCAATGCCTACGCCTTCGGCCTATATCAGTCTCTGGGCATCTTCATCCCGCTGATTGTGACTAACTGTATTGTGGTTGGCCGTGCAGAAGCCTTCGCCGCCAAAAAGGGCCCTGCGTTATCCGCACTTGATGGTTTCTCTATCGGCATGGGCGCAACCGGTGCCATGTTTGTTCTGGGTTCGCTGCGTGAAATAATTGGTAACGGTACACTGTTTGATGGTGCAGACGGTTTGTTGGGTAGCTGGGCCAAAGTCTTGCGCGTTGAGATCTTCCATACTGATACGCCGTTTCTGTTGGCCATGCTGCCACCAGGCGCGTTTATTGGTCTGGGTCTGATGCTGGCAGTGAAGTATCTGATTGATGAGAAAATGAAGAAACGTCGTGCCGAGGCGGCTGTCGCGGACAGTCCCGCGGGTGAAACAGGGAATGTGTAATGAACAAAGCAAAACGTCTGGAAATACTGACGCGCCTGCGGGATAACAACCCGCATCCGACCACTGAGCTTAATTTTACATCGCCGTTTGAATTGTTGATTTCGGTTTTGCTCTCTGCACAAGCGACCGATGTCAGCGTCAATAAAGCGACGGCTAAGCTATACCCCGTCGCCAATACGCCTGCTGCGATGCTGGAGCTCGGCGTTGAAGGTGTTAAGTCCTATATCAAGACAATCGGTTTGTTTAACAGCAAAGCGGAAAACGTAATTAAAACCTGCCGCATCCTGCTGGAACAGCATAATGGTGAGGTGCCTGAAGACCGTGCTGCGTTAGAAGCTCTCCCCGGAGTTGGGCGAAAAACGGCTAATGTGGTGCTAAATACCGCCTTTGGCTGGCCCACTATTGCCGTAGATACCCACATTTTTCGCGTCTGTAATCGCACGCAATTCGCCCCGGGTAAAAACGTCGAGCAGGTTGAAGAGAAGCTGCTGAAAGTTGTACCCAGTGAATTTAAAGTCGATTGCCACCACTGGTTAATTCTTCATGGCCGCTACACCTGTATCGCCAGAAAACCGCGCTGCGGTTCCTGTATTATTGAAGATCTCTGCGAATTCAAAGAGAAAGTCGATATCTAATGCTGCCGGGGCATCCTCTTTGCCCCTTACATACATAACGATTAGTTATGCACTCCCCAGAGTTTCTTTTCCCGACAATGATGCCATTCAATTGCTCAAATCTAATGCAATATTCTTGTTAATTAACACCTGAGCAGGTTAATCGTTTTTTTAGCAAAAGAAATTTCTATCTATACGTGATCCAGATCATCCAGCTAACACAATGTTAATAAATTTTTATTTTTTAGTTAAGGTGACAATTAGATGACCTAACTGCACACTTTATAAACAAAACATTACACTGCCTATTTTTCAGATAATGGCCTATATCACTGGATTCAACCTTAAATAGCAGAACATATCGCCACATTGCGGTTCCGTCGGTGATTAAACAGTGTAAAAATCTGCCATTTTAAAAATGAAGAAATTTAACGCTAGATAACATTTCGCAGCCCCGACGATTTCACCAGTCATGATATATGTAACAGATTATTACAAACCACTTGTCTGAATGGTCAAGATAGTGAACATTACTTGCCGTTTCCCCTCCCACTATAACAATCGGACGGATGAACTTGACTCATCACGTACCTGAACACCCCCGTTGATATGGGATGTAAAAAAAGAGGTAAAAGTGTCTACTGCAAACAATAAACCAACAGAAAGCGTAAGTTTAAACGCCTTCAAACAACCAAAAGCGTTCTATCTCATTTTCTCTATTGAGCTGTGGGAACGTTTTGGTTATTACGGCCTGCAAGGGATTATGGCCGTCTACCTGGTTAAACAGCTGGGTATGTCAGAAGCGGATTCCATCACCCTTTTCTCGTCCTTTAGCGCCCTGGTGTACGGTCTGGTTGCCATTGGCGGCTGGTTAGGTGATAAAGTTCTGGGAACAAAACGTGTCATTATGCTGGGTGCCGTTGTGCTGGCCATCGGTTATGCGTTGGTAGCATGGTCCGGTCACGATGCGGGTATCGTTTATATGGGCATGGCGGCCATCGCGGTCGGTAACGGCCTGTTTAAAGCAAACCCATCCTCCCTGCTCTCTACCTGCTATGCCAAAGATGACCCGCGTCTTGATGGTGCATTTACCATGTACTACATGTCCGTCAACATCGGTTCATTCTTCTCTATGCTGGCAACGCCGTGGTTAGCTGCGCGTTACGGCTGGAGCACCGCGTTCGCTCTGAGTGTCGTGGGTATGCTGATTACCGTTGTTAACTTCGCATTCTGTCAGCGCTGGGTTAAACAGTACGGTTCTAAACCTGACTTTGAGCCGATCAACTTCCGTAACCTGCTGCTGACCATTGCTGGCGTGGTGGTACTGATCGCGATTGCAACCTGGTTGCTGCACAACCAGCAGATCGCTCGTATGGTTCTGGGCGTCATTGCGCTGGGTATCGTGTTCATCTTCGGTAAAGAAGCATTCACCATGCACGGTGCTGCACGTCGTAAAATGATCGTCGCCTTCATCCTGATGCTGGAAGCGATTATCTTCTTCGTGCTGTACAGCCAGATGCCGACCTCGCTGAACTTCTTTGCGATTCGTAACGTTGAGCATTCTATTCTTGGCATTGCTTTCGAACCTGAGCAGTACCAGGCGCTGAACCCGTTCTGGATCATCATTGGTAGCCCAATCCTCGCTGCTATCTATAACAAGATGGGCGATACCCTGCCGATGCCGACCAAGTTTGCGATTGGTATGGTGCTGTGTTCCGGTGCGTTCCTGATCCTGCCACTGGGCGCGAAATTCGCTACCGATGCGGGCATCGTTTCCGTTAACTGGCTGATCATCTGCTACGGTCTGCAAAGTATCGGTGAGCTGATGATCTCCGGCCTGGGTCTGGCAATGGTGGCACAGTTGGTTCCGCAACGCCTGATGGGCTTCATCATGGGTAGCTGGTTCCTGACCACTGCCGGTGCAAACATCATCGGTGGCTACGTCGCTAACATGATGGCTGTACCAGAGAACGTGACTGACCCGCTGATGTCCCTTGAAGTCTACGGTCGTGTGTTCCTGCAGATTGGTGTTGCAACGGCGGTTATCGCTGTTCTGATGCTGCTGACGGCACCGAAACTGAATCGTATGACTCAGGACGATGACGTCAATGAGAAAGCCTCTAAGGCCGCGACAGCGTAATTCTCAGGGAAACTCATTTTCAGGCCGCTAACTGTTGTTAGCGGCTTTTTTTTTGCCTGAGGTAGCACTACCATACGATATACCTCAGCCAAAAGGAGTTACCGATGAAACTGTTCTACAAACCGGGCGCTTGTTCTCTCGCTTCCCACATCACACTTCGTGAGAGCGGTAAAGATTTCACGCTGGATGGTGTTGATCTGATGAAGAAACGTCTGGAAAATGGCGATGATTTTTTCGCGGTAAACCCAAAAGGGCAAGTTCCCGCGCTGCTGCTGGATGACGGTACGCTACTTACCGAAGGCGTCGCCATCATGCAATACCTGGCGGACACCGTACCAGACCGTCAGCTCCTTGCCCCTACCAGCAGCCTCTCCCGGTACAAAACCATCGAATGGCTTAACTACATTGCGACAGAACTGCATAAAGGCTTTACGCCTCTGTTCCGTCCCGATACACCGGAAGACTTCAAGCCAACCGTTCGCGCGCAGCTGGAGAAAAAAATGCAGTACGTGAATGAATCTCTGAAAGACGAACAATGGATCTGCGGCCCGCGCTTCAGCATTGCCGATGCCTATCTGTTCACCGTGCTGCGTTGGGCTTATGCGGTTAAGCTAAATATGGCAGGATTAAGCCATATCGACGCGTATATGGCCCGTATGGCTGAACGTCCGGCGGTTGCCGCAGCGCTTAAAGCAGAAGGGTTAAATTAATTGCGGTTGCCGGGTGACGCTAACCCGGCCTACAGCTAAACATATGCCCGATAAGCGAGAGCGCCATCGGGCATTTATTACAGCTGCGTCGCGCTGAAGTAGTGTTCAGGCTTCGCGATACGATCCTGCGCGGCCACGACCTGCAGCTCATACTCGTGCATTTCTTTGGTGGTAATCATCACTTCATATACCGCCGCCGTCACATGCTCAAGCGCCTGCTGTAAAGACGCGCCCTGCAGCAGTTTCACCAGCAACAAGCCACTCGTCACATCACCCACGCCAACCGGTTGACGTGCGCCAAAATCGACTAACGGGCGACTGATATGCCACGCCTGTTCAGCAGTGACCAACAGCATCTCGAAACGATCGGTGCTGATACCTGCGCGTGCCAGATGCTTCACCAGTACAATTTCAGGTCCCTGAGCGATCAGTTCACGCGCTGCCGCAACGGCCTCATGGACATTGTTCACCGCATGCTCGCACAGAATTTCGAGCTCAACCAGATTCGGGGCAATAATGTCACTAGCCGGAAGCGCATGACGTACATGAAATTCCGCCACTCCGGGTGCGACAATACAGCCCTTTTCAGGGTGTCCCATCACCGGATCGCAAAAGTATTTGGCCTGCGGATTGGCCGCTTTTACTTTGCGTACAATACCCAGAATATGCTCGCCCTGTTCAGCTGAGCCAAGATAGCCACTCAGTACGGCGTCACAGGTCTGGAGTTTATCAATATCAGCAATGCCCTGAACAATTTCAGTCAGGTGGCTCGGCGGCATAACGCAGCCGGTCCATTTGCCATACTGCGTGTGGTTTGAAAACTGGACGGTATTCAGCGGCCAGACGTTTGCGCCAAGACGGCGCATTGGAAACTCTGCTGCACTGTTGCCCGCATGACCAAAAACAACGTGGGACTGGATGGCGAGGATATTCTTCATTTTACTTACCACAACCCTGAAAAAATAAAGGGGCGTAGTTTCCCACGCCCCTGCTAACTCAATCTTACTTCCAGCAAATCAGACAGTAGTTCTTCTTGCCACGGCGCAGTAAGGTGTAGCGCCCGAACAGGATATCACTCTCCTGGAAGAAATATTCCGGATCGGACTGCTTCTCACCGTTGATGGTCACGGCGTTAGACGCAATGGTCTTACGTGCCTGACCGCGAGAAGGCTGCAGCTCAGAGTCCACCAGCGCCTGCATCAGATCGGCACCTTTGTCCATCTCGATCATCGGCACGCCATCCTGCGCCAGCTGTTCGAAATCAGCTTCGCTCAAATCGCTCAAGTTACCGTTGAACAAACTTTCGGTGATACGTTTTGCTGCGACCAGACCTTCTTCACCGTGAACCAGACGCGTGACCTGCTCAGCCAGAACATACTGGGCACGCGGCGCTTTACCGCTATTTTTATCTTCCTCTTCCAGCGCATTGATCTCTTCAATGTCCATGAAAGTGAAGAATTTCAGGAAGCGATAAACGTCCGCATCGGCGGTGTTGATCCAGAACTGGTAGAATTTGTACGGACTGGTTTTCTTCGGATCCAGCCACACTGCGCCGCCTTCCGTCTTACCGAATTTGGTGCCATCAGCTTTAGTAATCAGTGGTACGGTCAGACCAAAAACCTGATTCTGGTGCAGACGACGGGTCAAATCGATACCCGAAGTAATGTTACCCCACTGATCAGAACCACCAATCTGCAGTGCCACGCCGTGCAGCTTATTCAGGCAGGCAAAGTCATAACCCTGCAGCAGGTTGTAAGAAAACTCGGTAAAGGAGATCCCCTGATCGTCACGGTTCAGACGCTGCTTAACCGCTTCTTTGTTGATCATCTGGTTAACGGAGAAGTGTTTGCCGATATCACGCAGGAAAGTCAGTACGTTCATACCGCCAAACCAGTCGTAGTTGTTCGCAGCTATCGCCGAGTTGTCGCCACAGTCGAAATCGAGGAACGGTGCAACCTGTTTGCGGATTTTATCCACCCACTCCTGCACGGTGTCCTCGGTATTCAGTTTACGCTCGGCGGCTTTAAAGCTCGGGTCACCAATCAGACCGGTTGCGCCACCTACCAGTGCAACAGGCTTATGGCCTGCCTGCTGGAAGCGTTTCAGGCATAACAATGGAACCAGATGCCCCAAATGCAAGCTGTCAGCGGTAGGATCGAAGCCGCAATAGAGCGCGATCGGGCCTTGCGCCAGTCGCTCTGCTAACGCTTCCTCGTCCGTCACCTGGGCCACTAGCCCCCGCTCTTGCAATTGTTTAATCAAGTTACTGCTTGCCATCAAAATCTCCATGTATAAAACGACTGCACCTTTGCCGGTACACGACTTTTCGCCTGATGCGAAAGAAACATAGAATAAAGCGCCGGATTGATCAGCACCAGCGCTTAAAACAAGAAATTTGCATCTTTAGGGGGCAAGGCGATCAATTTTCCACGCGTTATCTTCGCGTTGGTATAAAAAACGATCGTGCAGGCGGTTTTCACCACCCTGCCAGAATTCCATTTGTTCGATACTCACGCGAAAGCCGCCCCAGAAACTGGGCAGTGGGACTTCCCCTTGCTGAAATTTCTGCTTCAGTTCGAGGAATTTGCTTTCGAGAATACCGCGCGCGGAGATCCGACTGGATTGTTTAGAGACCCAGGCGCCAATCTGGCTGTCGCGTGGGCGACTGTGGAAGTATTTCACCACTTCGAGTGTGGAAAGACGCTCGGCCTTGCCGATTACCATCACCTGCCGTTCCAGCGTATGCCAGGGAAATAAAAGACTGATGCGCGGATTTTTCTCGATCTGATGCGCCTTACGGCTGCCAAGGTTGGTATAAAACACCAGCCCTTTGTCATCATAATGTTTGAGTAACACGATACGCTGATACGGCTGGCCATTTTCATCGACGGTCGCAACGACCATTGCGGTGGGGTCGGCCAGTTTGGCATCACAGGCTTGCCCCAGCCAGCGCTCAAACAGCGCAAGGGGTTCGGCGGGAAGATCGCGGCGGCGAAGACCGCCTTTCGTGTATTCACGGCGCAGATGCGCGATTTGCTGCAATTCGTCGTTATCAGACATGATGTTGGGCTACGGATTGTCAGTGGGTGACGCTATTGTGCGCCGCCCAGGTGAAAATCTCAACGCTTCGGGTTCTGTAACTGACAGTTATTTAGCACAATTCTGTCTCGTTTATAGACCGTTGCCTCGTCGCCTTTAGACCAAAAAACGTAGATACCATCGGTATAACGCGCGCCTGATGCCGACACGCCCTGTTTGAGGTTCAATAGCTGATTATCATAAACAAAGCTTGCCATCTGGCGGGTATTGTTCAGCTTCACTGTCAACGGTTTTTCGTCACAGCGGTATTCAAGCGTATCCGTTTGCATACGCTCGACAAATTGGTTGTACACACTACAACCGCTAAGCAGTACGGGCAGACACACTAACAACAGTTTTTTCATAGCCATATCCTGAAGACTTTCCTGGTCCCGGAGGGTAATGGCACCCTCCCTAATATCCCTAGTTTACCGGCATACCGCGCTGAATAATTTCAGTTAACTCTGAGTTCGTGGATTGGCAGGATAAATTGCCCCTAACACACTCGGCTCTGACGCCCCCGTCACAGACGGTAAATTTCCCGGTAATCCGGCCAGCGTTCGCCACGCCAGCCAGGCAAAGGCTAGCGCTTCCATATCATCACCGCTGATCCCGGCTTCATCGGTAGAGGTAACCTCTGTTCCCGGTAATAGTGCCGCCAGACGCATCATCAGCAGTGGATTACGACTGCCACCACCGCATACCATAAGTCGATCACAGCCGCCGCTTAATAATACCTGCTCTGAAATGGTGACTGCCGTCAGTTCGGCAAGCGTCGCCTGCACATCTCGTGGGCTAATTCCCGGGAACTGCGCCAGATGACGCTCTATCCAGCCGTAATTAAAATACTCACGGCCGGTACTTTTCGGCGCAGGCGCGGAAAAATAAGGGTCGTTAAGCATATTTTGCAGTAATGGCAGGATCACCATTCCCGAAATGGCCCACTGCGCATCTTTGTCGTAGGGCTGGCCACATTGCCGCCAGATCCATGCATCCATCAACATATTGCCCGGCCCGGTGTCGTATCCGCGAACGGGTTGTTGCGGAATAAGCAGAGACAGATTGGCAATCCCGCCGATGTTTAACACCATTCGTCGTTCCGTTGGATGTGCCAGCAGTGCCTGATGAAACGCGGGAACGAGCGGTGCACCCTGCCCGCCAAGGGCGATATCACGTCGACGAAAATCGCCGACTACGGTTATCCCGGTACGCGCGACAATCTGGTTGTTATCACCAATTTGCAGCGTGTGTGGCGCAGCACCGTTTGGTTCATGCCACACGGTTTGCCCGTGGCAACCAATCGCAACGATATCCTGCGGTTTCAATTTTTCTTGCGCCAACAGCGCATTCACCGCCTCAGCAAATAGATAACCGAGCTGTGCGTCTAACTGACCAAACTGAGAAAGTGTAAGCTGCTGCCCCTGGCAGATATCCAGAATCGCTTGTTTAACATGAATGGGGATGGGCCAGGTCAGACTCGCCTGCTGCGCAACCATCGTTTCATCTATTGTCGCCAGCACAACATCGACGCCATCAAGGCTGGTTCCAGACATTACACCGATAAAACGGCCCGATTTCATAGGTCATCCTTTTAAGCAAATTAGCCTTGACACTCAACCATAAAGTGTCGACTAATGCCATGCTTCCTTAATGATTTTTGGTGGCTAATCATTACAATGATCGTTTAATTACATCAATTACATGAATGATTCGTTTATACTCGGTTGATCTGATTTCGGTTAAGATTTTCATATTGTTCCAGTAGAACATGTGACCTTAGGCTCACAAATGCCATATAATTTAACCATGAAGGGTGCTTTATTAGCGTTTCGTGGTGACAAAGGAGATTTGTAAATGATTAAACGTGTGCTGATTGTTTCATTAATGGGCGTATCTTTAGCGGGTTGCGTTAACAATGATAGCCTTTCAGGTGACGTGTATACCGCATCCGAAGCGAAACAAGTTCAGAACGTTACCTACGGTACGATTGTTCATGTTCGTCCGGTGCAAATCCAGGGTGGCGATGACGCAAACGTGATTGGTGCTATTGGTGGTGCGGTACTCGGTGGGTTCCTCGGTAACACCGTCGGCGGCGGTACGGGTCGTTCATTAGCGACAGCTGCAGGCGCAGTTGCCGGTGGCGTAGCGGGTCAAGGCGTACAAGGTGCGATGAATAAAACCCAGGGTGTGGAACTGGAAATCCGTAAGGACGACGGTAATACCATCATGGTGGTTCAGAAACAGGGTGCGACCAAGTTCTCAGCCGGCCAGCGAGTTGTTATGGCTAACAACGGCAGCCAGGTTACCGTGTCTCCGCGCTAATCAAATTCACGTGTGGTCAGACCCTGGCCACACGTCATCTTTTTGCTTCAGCCCTGTGACTGCAGCTCAATAATATTGTGTTCCAGCCTGGCGACCAGTTTAATCAGCAGATCAATTTCCTCAGCTGAAATCCCTTCCAAAATTTCTCCACGCGTCTTGTTGATAACCGCTTCCATATCAGCGATCAGCGGCTCTGCTTTTTCTGTCAGTTTAATTCTCTTTGCCCGACGATCGCTGGCGCAAGTCTGTCGTGAAATGAGTCCCTTTTCTTCTAACTGGTCAAGCGTACGTACCAACGAAGGCTGCTCGATGCCAATCGCTTTAGCCAACTGAATCTGCGATTGATCCGGCGGCAACTGATGAATGTTGTGCAGCGTAACCCAATGCGTCTGCGTCAACTCCAGAGGTTTCAGGCGATGGTCAATCAGAGCACGCCAAATGCGCACCAACCGTGCCAGATCAGAACCTAATGGCGATTCCAATTTCATCTCCTTATAATTAGCTTGCTAAGTTATTGTGCTGATTTTAGAATAGTGTGCAGCATTTGTATTCCCAAAACAAATGTATTGCCAAATTTGCTTACCAGCTGACATTTTTTCAGACATTATGCGTTACGGAGACTCATTGTCTCTTTTTTGCTAAACCTATAGCAATGCTCTCTTCCGCCAAGGATTTTGCCCGTGAAGTTTATGTTTAATGCAACAGGATTGCCCCTACAAGATTTAATGATCGGCGCATCTGTCTACTTCCCTCCTGTTTTCAAGGCGATTGTAGCAGGATTTATTCTCTGGCTGGTTGTTCATCGCCTGCTGCGCGACTGGATTTACTCCGGCGAAATCTGGCATCCCCTGCTAATGGATCTGTCACTCTTTACGCTTTGTGTGTGTCTGGCCTTTGTTATGCTGATAGCGTGGTGATTATGTCGCTTAAAACCGTTAAATACTTCTCCACTATTATAGTCGCTGCAATCGCAGTTTTCGCCGGATGGTGGATGTGGAATTACTATATGCAATCGCCCTGGACACGTGATGGTAAAGTGCGTGCTGAGCAGGTCAGCATCACACCGCAGGTGTCAGGCAGCATTAGCGAACTCAATATAAAAGATAACCAGTTTGTGAATAAAGGCGATATCCTTTTTGTTATCGACAAGACGCCATTTCACATTGCTGAACTGAATGCGCAAGCGCAACTGGCAAAAGCGCAGTCTGACCTGGCGAAAGCCAATAACGAAGCCAACCGCCGCCGTCATTTATCGCAAAATTACATCTCGGCCGAAGATCTCGATACCGCAAATCTCAACGTGAAAGCCATGCAGGCGAGCGTTGAAGCAGCAGAGGCCAGTCTGCGCCAGGCACAGTGGCAACTGACGCAAACAGTGGTCAAAGCCCCCGTAGCGGGCTGGGTTACTAATCTTTCAACCCGTACCGGAGACTACGCTTCAACCGGTAAGCCTCTGTTTGCCCTTGTCGACAGTCACTCTTTTTATGTGATGGGGTATTTTGAAGAAACTAAGTTGCGTCACATTCGCGAGGGTGCGCCTGCCCTTATCACGCTCTACAGCGGTAACACAAAGTTACAGGGTCACGTTTCCAGTATTGGCCGTGCCATCTACGATCAAAGTGTGGAAAGTGATTCCGGCCTGATTCCCGATATCAAACCCAACGTGCCGTGGGTGCGTCTGGCGCAGCGTGTCCCGGTACGCATCGAATTCGACGCCCTGCCGCACGATGTCACGCTGGTGTCAGGTACAACCTGCAGCGTATCCATCGGCCAGCGTAAATGAAACTGCCCTGCCTGACGCCAGGCAATTTGCCGTGGTTTAAAGCCACGGCGGCACAGTGGCGTTATGCGCTGCGTAACACCATTGCGATGTGTCTGGCGTTAACGTTCGCTTATTATCTGAATCTGGACGAACCCTATTGGGCGATGACCTCGGCTGCGGTGGTCAGTTTTCCCACCGTCGGCGGGGTTATCAGCAAAAGTCTGGGTCGCGTGGCGGGTAGCCTACTGGGAGCCACCGCCGCACTGATTATTGCCGGTCATACCCTTAATGAGCCGTGGCTGTTTTTGCTGAGCATGTCGGTGTGGATCGGTTTTTGTACCTGGGCCTGTGCACATTTCACCAATAACGTTGCCTACGCCTTTCAACTGGCGGGTTATACGGCGGCGATCATTGCGTTTCCCATGGTCAATACCGTGGAAATTACGCAGTTATGGGATATCGCGCAGGCACGTGTGTGTGAAGTCATCGTCGGTATTCTGTGTGGCGGCGTGATGATGATGATCCTGCCCAGCACCTCCGATGGCACAACGTTACTGACTGCATTGAAAAACATGCATTCACGTTTACTGGAACATGCCAGCCTACTCTGGCAACCAGACACCACGGATGCCATTCGCACAGCCCATGAAGGTGTTATCGGGCAGATCCTGACCATGAACCTGCTGCGTATTCAGGCATTCTGGAGTCATTACCGCTTTCGTCGCCAGAATGCTTTGCTCAATTCGCTGTTGCACCAGCAGTTACGCATGACCAGCGTGATTTCCAGTCTGCGCAGGATGCTGCTGAACTGGCCTAATCCCCCGTCCAGTACCCGGGAAATCATCGAACAGTTGCTCAGCGAACTAATAAAATCCAATGCTAATAGCTACACCGTCGCACGTATTATTGCCCCACTGCGGCCCGTCGATGCCCGCGACTATCGGCACGTCGCCTTCTGGCAACGACTGCGTTATTTTTGTCGACTCTACCTGCGCAGCAGTCATTATCTGCATTTACTGGAAAATGGTGTTACCGCCGAGCGTATTAATATCGCCCGCACGCCGGGGCTTGCTCGTCATACCGATAATGCGGAAGCTATCTGGAGCGGGATACGTACGTTCTGCACTTTGATGCTTATCGGCGCATGGAGCATTGGCGCACAATGGGAATCAGGCTCTGGTGCACTCACGCTCGCCGCGATCAGCAGCGTGCTGTATTCCGCCGTCGCCACGCCGTTCAAGTCGCTTTCTTTGCTGATGCGTACGCTGGTTCTACTGTCGCTATTTAGCTTTGTGGTTAAGTTTGGCCTGATGGTGCAAATTTCCGACCTCTGGCAGTTTATTCTCTTTCTCTTCCCGCTACTCGCCACCATGCAACTGTTAAAGCTGCAGATGCCTGCGCTGGCAGGTCTTTGGGGGCAGCTGATCGTATTTATGGGATCGTTTATCGCGGTGACCAATCCGCCGGTATATGATTTTGCTGATTTCCTGAATGACAACATAGCGAAAATCACCGGCGTGGCACTGTCATGGCTGGCTTTCGCCATTCTGCGGCCCGGATCGGATGCGCGGAAAAGTCGCCGCCATATTCGCGCCCTGCGTCGGGATTTTGTCGATCAGCTCAGCCGACATCCATCACTCAGTGAAAACGAATTTGAATCGCTGACCTATCATCACGTCAGCCAGCTCAGCAACAGTCAGGATGCGCTGGCGCGACGCTGGTTATTACGTTGGGGGGTCGTCTTGCTGAATTGCTCGCACGTGGTGTGGCAACTACGCACCTGGGAGGCGCGTTCAGATCCGCTGGCTCGCGTCAGGGACGTGTGTATCTCGCTGCTGCGCGATGTAATGAGCGAACGTGGCGTCCAGCAACGACCACTGAATGCCACGCTGAGTGAGCTACAGCGCATCTGCGATACGCTTGCCCACCATCATCAACCTGCGGCGCAGGAACTGTCGGCACTGGTCTGGCGGCTACACTGCTCGCTTTCGCAGCTCGAACAGGCGCCGCCGCCGGGCACTCTCAGTCGTTGATTATTTGATAACACCACAGGCGTAGCGCGCTCCGCCACCGCCAAGCGGTTTCGGTTGATCGGACATATTATCGCCGCCCACATGGATCATCAGCGCTTTGCCTTTAACCTCATCGATCGTTTTCAACCGCGGCGCAACGACCGCCGTTGTGGCGTTACCGTCGTTATTCACCACCAATAGCGGCAGGTCGCCCATATGACCTGCGCCTTCCGGGCCTTCATGTTTGCCGGTTTGGTGCGGATCATAATGGCCGCCAGCCGATTCTGCGGCTGAGGCTTTCCCTTCTTTAATTGCCGGTTGGCAGCTGCCGTTCATATGCACATGGAAGCCATGTTCACCTGGCGGCAACGCTTTCAGATCGGGCGTAAACTCCAGCCCCTTTGCGGTTTCAGCAATAGTGACGGTACCAATCGCCTGGCCGACGCCTTGCGACGTGACCAGATTCATCGTCACTTTTTCTTTACTGGCAGCCTGCGCACCTGCACAGGCGAGTAGAGTGATAATGGCCAAACTCAAACGCTTCATAAGACCTCCGTCCAAAAGGTGTCTGATTGTTAAGTGTAAACCAGTGACACAATTTTGAACGGAAACGCGCCAAAAACGCGATTAGGGTACGTCGTAACCCAGCGCCGCTTTACGAATGCGGAACCATTGCTGGCGAGACATGTTCAGCGATTCAGACTCAATGGCAGCACGTACGCGCTCTATTTTTCCTGAGCCAATAATCGGCAGCGGCTGAGACGGTAAACGTAAAATCCAGGCGTATACCACCTGTTCAATAGACTGCGCGTTCAACTCTTCTGCGATTACGGCAAGCTCATTACGTAAAGGCTGGAAAGCATCGTCATTAAACAGACGCCCACCGCCAAGGCAGGACCAGGCCATCGGGTGAATGCGCAACTGTTGCAGTTGATCTAAAGTACCATCCAGCAGGAGCGGCTGATGTACCGGTGAGATCTCAACCTGGTTGGTCGCCAGAGTAAACGGCAGACGTGATTGCAGCAGTGAGAACTGTGCCGGGGTGAAGTTAGAAACGCCAAAGTGACGCACTTTGCCGCTGTGGTGCAATTTTTTAAACGCATCAGCTACGTCGTCAGCATCCATAAGCGGATCGGGACGGTGAATCAGCAGCAGATCAATATGATCGGTGGCCAGCAGCTTCAGCGATTCTTCCGCACTGGCAATAATATGCGCGCTGTCGGTGATGTAGTGACCCAACGCATTTTCCGCGCGCGCCGTCGTCGCGATCCCGCATTTGGTCACAATCTGCATTTTTTCACGCAAATGCGGAGCCAGCTTCATTGCCTCACCAAACGCCGCTTCACACTGGTATCCACCGTAAATATCGGCGTGATCGACGGTGGTAACGCCCAGATCCAGATGCTCTTCAATAAAGCTGACTAGCTGGCGCGCGGACATATTCCAGTCCATCAGGCGCCAGTACCCCATCACAAAGCGAGAAAATTCCGGGCCTTGCGGCGCAATAGTAATACGCTGAACCATAGCAGCTTCCTTTTAAGTGAATGTGCCTCGAGTATACGCAATTACGCTTTTAAAAGAGTGAAGGTTGTTGCGGTTCTTCCGAAGGGTTGGCTTTGTTTGCTCGTAATTTACGCATCAGGCGCTGACGACAAAGCCGCAGCACTTCCTGCTTTTGGGCATCGCTCATATTTTGCCAGTTAAAACGCTCATCCCGACTGCGAAAACAGCCACGGCAAAAGCCGCGTTCGTCAGACTGACATATTCCACGGCATGGGCTCTGGACGGGGAAAAACTCCAGCTGTTCGGCCACATCCCCTCCTTTAGTAAGATTGATATACCTATTGAAGACGTTAACTGAATTTCTCGCAAGCGCTATTGCATTAGACCGACTGGTCTATTACACTCCTTTTCATGAACAAAATCACTGAACACGATACACGCGAACATCTGCTGGCGACTGGCGAACTGCTGTGTATGCAGCGCGGCTTCACCGGCATGGGTTTAAGTGAGTTACTCAAAACCGCTGAAGTCCCCAAGGGTTCGTTTTATCACTATTTTCGCTCTAAAGAAGCGTTCGGTGTCGCGATGCTGGAACGCCACTATGCGGCCTATCATCAGCGACTGGCTACGCACTTTGATACGGGTGCGGGAAACTACCGCGACCGTATTCTGGCCTACTATCAGGAAACCCTGAACCAGTTTAGCCAGCACGGCATTATTAGCGGCTGTTTAACTGTAAAACTGTCTGCCGAAGTGTGCGATCTGTCAGAAGATATGCGCACAGCAATGGATAAAGGCGCGCGGCACATTATTGTGCTGTTAGCGCAGGCGCTGGAGAAAGGTCAGGCCAGCCATTGTCTGTCCTTTGTTGGCGAGCCGTTACAGCAGGCGCAGGTACTGTATGCGCTGTGGCTTGGCGCCAACCTGCAGGCCAAGATTTCTCGTAGCGCTACTCCGCTGGAAAATGCGCTGGCGCACGTTAAACACATCATCACAACGCCTGCCGTTTAACAGGCGTTTTTATTTTCTTTGTTACTAGACGACCGGTCTATTCAGGAGTACCACATGTCATCTGAAAAACTGTTTTCCCCACTGAAAGTGGGTGCCATTACGGCAGCAAACCGCGTATTTATGGCGCCACTGACGCGTCTGCGCAGTATTGAGCCTGGCGACATCCCTACTCCGCTGATGGCCGAGTATTACCGTCAACGCGCCAGCGCGGGTCTTATCATCAGCGAAGCGACGCAGATTTCCGCACAGGCGAAAGGCTATGCCGGAGCACCCGGCCTACACAGCGAAGCACAAATTGCCGCATGGAAGAAAATCACCGCTGCCGTACACGCTGAGCAAGGTCATATTGCTGTCCAGTTGTGGCACACCGGGCGCATCTCTCACGCCAGTCTGCAGCCAAACGGTCAAGCTCCAGTTGCACCTTCCGCGATTAGCGCTGGAACCCGTACCTCGCTGCGCGATGAAAACGGCCTGGCAACGCGTGCCGATACCTCAATGCCACGTGCGCTGGAAACCGAAGAGATTCCAGGCATCGTTAATGACTTCCGTCAGGCGATAGCCAATGCGCGCGAAGCGGGTTTCGACATGGTTGAACTGCACTCTGCCCACGGCTACCTGCTGCACCAGTTCCTGTCGCCAACGTCTAACCAGCGTACCGATCAATACGGTGGCAGCGTCGAAAATCGTGCGCGCCTGGTGCTGGAAGTAGTTGATGCTGGTATTAAAGAATGGGGTGCCGATCGCATTGGTATTCGCGTCTCCCCAATTGGTACGTTCCAGAACGTCGACAATGGTCCGAACGAAGAAGCCGATGCGCTGTATCTGATTGAACAATTGGGCAAGCGCGGTATCGCTTACCTGCACATGTCTGAGCCGGACTGGGCCGGTGGCGAGCCGTATTCCGATGCGTTCCGCGAAAAAGTTCGCGCGCGCTTCCACGGTCCTATCATTGGTGCTGGTGCCTACACCCCTGAAAAAGCAGAAGCGCTGATCGAGAAAGGTCTGATCGACGCCGTTGCTTTTGGTCGCGCCTATATTGCTAACCCGGATCTGGTGGCGCGTCTGCAACGCAAAGCGGAACTGAATCCACAACGTGCCGAGAGCTTCTACGGCGGCGGCGCGGAAGGTTACACCGACTATCCTACCCTCTAACGTCACAATCTCCGTTCTGCCATTGATAGCGGCGTAACAACGCCGCTATACTAAAACAACATTTTGAATGTATTAGCCATTTTCGAAGGGGAAAAAAATGCGTTTACTCCATACCATGCTGCGCGTGGGTGACCTGCAGCGTTCCATCGAGTTTTATACCAACGTGCTGGGCATGAAGCTGCTGCGTACCAGCGAAAACCCTGAATATAAGTACTCTCTGGCTTTTGTCGGCTACGGTCCTGAAACCAGTGAAGCAGTAATCGAACTGACCTATAACTGGGGTGTCGACAAGTATGATCTGGGTACTGCCTATGGCCATATTGCTCTGAGCGTAGACAACGCGGCTGAAGCCTGTGAACGTATTCGCCAGAATGGCGGTAACGTAACGCGTGAGGCAGGTCCGGTAAAAGGCGGCACCACAGTGATTGCGTTTGTTGAAGATCCGGACGGCTATAAAATTGAGCTGATCGAAGAGAAAGACGCCGGGCGCGGCCTGGGCGATTAATCTCCCCCCTCGGGCGCAGATCGTCTGTGCCCATAGTTTTATACTCATCATTTTGCCATAATACGCGCTGCAATTTTCCCGTATTAAGAGACCCAGATGTCCGATAACGCTCAACTTTCCGGTCTGTGTGACCGTTTTCGTGGTTTTTATCCTGTCGTCATTGATGTCGAAACCGCAGGGTTCAATGCCAAAACCGATGCACTGCTTGAGATTGCAGCCATCACACTGAAAATGGATGAACAAGGCTGGCTGATGCCGGACACGACGTTACATTTCCACGTAGAGCCGTTTGAAGGTGCCAATTTGCAACCGGAAGCGCTCGCCTTTAACGGTATTGACCCTAACAATCCGCTACGCGGTGCGGTCAGCGAATATGATGCACTGCATGCTATCTTCAAAATGGTGCGTAAAGGCATTAAAGACAGCGGCTGCAATCGGGCGATAATGGTGGCGCATAACGCTACGTTCGACCACAGTTTTATGATGGCGGCGGCAGAACGCGCCTCGCTGAAACGTAATCCGTTCCATCCATTTGTAACCTTTGATACAGCAGCATTAAGCGGCCTGTCACTGGGGCAGACAGTGTTGTCAAAAGCGTGCCTGGCGGCGGGAATGGAGTTTGACGGGAATCAGGCGCACTCGGCGCTGTATGACACCGAACGTACGGCCGTGCTGTTTTGCGAAATCGTTAACCGCTGGAAACGTCTCGGCGGCTGGCCTTTGCCGGTACCCGAAGAAGCGTAACGGCGACATAAAAAAAGCGACCATTTCAGGTCGCTTTTTTACTTTTGCTGATATTACTCAGCGTCCGGCTCTTCGGTTTTGTATTTCGCAGCTGTTTCTTTAATCAGCTGCTGCAACTCACCGCGCTGGTACATTTCGATCAAAATGTCACAACCGCCAACCAGCTCACCATCGACCCACAGCTGTGGGAAAGTTGGCCAGTTTGCGTATTTCGGCAGTTCGGCGCGAATATCCGGGTTCTGCAGAATATCAACATAAGCAAAGCGTTCACCACAGGCTGACAGCGCCTGCACAGCCTGAGCGGAGAAACCGCAGCTTGGCAGTTTAGGAGAACCTTTCATGTACAGGAGAATCGGGTTTTCAGCGATCTGGCGCTGGATTTTTTCGATAGTGGTGCTCATTATCTTGCTTCCTTAAACTTCTTTTACGGCAGTAGTCTGACATTGTAACGGGTCAGACAGGCAACGGAAAATAACATTTTCATTACGCGTTATTATTTTATCCCCTGACGCTAAAAGTTGCATTCACAATCTCACTTATCCCCTGCAAACATGTGGATTTGATTATCTGCTCACCAACTCCAACGTTAATTGCTGTTTTTTTTTGCGGTCGGTTACGAAACATAGTTTTAAACAAAAAAAGCTATTAACTTTCCCTCTTTCTATAGATTAGAATCGTCAAGTTTTGAAAATCACACGCAGGCACGATAGACCTGCCTTACCAGAGGACTGCTCAGTGGCGCGGATAAACCGAATCTCGATCACGCTCTGTGCTTTACTTTTTACTACACTGCCCTTTACGCCTATGGCTCATGCTTCCAAGCAGGCCAGGACGACACCTACCAATTCTCACACCATCAAAACGGTAGATAAAAAGAAAAGCGCAACAACCAGCCAAAAAACAACAAAGACCAGCAAGAAAACGGCGACAAAAACCACCGGCAAAACCAGCAACAAAACCGCTTCCTCTTCCAAAAAACGTACTGCCACTCCGGCAAAGTCGACTAAAACTGCAAATCGCCGTGGTAAAACTGCCGCAGCACAAACCGCAGCCGTGACCTGGACTGAAAAATGCACACCGCGCAAAGGTCATAAACCACGCTGCGTGAAGGTGAAAACTACTGCACCGACTACGCTTGCTGACGCACATAAAGTGAAGGTGCAGAAAGCGACTAAAACCGCTATGTCCACCCTGATGAACCAAATCGGTAAACCTTATCGCTGGGGCGGCTCCTCGCCAAGAACCGGGTTTGACTGCAGCGGTCTGGTTTATTACGCCTATAAAGATCTGGTGAAGTTCCGCATTCCGCGTACCGCGAACGAAATGTATCATCTGCGTGATGCCGCACCAATTGAACGTGGCGAACTGAAAAATGGCGATCTGGTCTTCTTTCGTACCCAGGGTCGCGGAACAGCCGATCACGTCGGCGTTTACGTCGGCAACGGTAAGTTTATTCAGTCACCGCGTAGCGGGCAGGAAATTCAAATCACCTCTCTGAGCGAAGATTACTGGCAGCGCCACTATGTGGGCGCTCGTCGGGTAATGACGCCAAAAACAATTCGCTAAAAACTTACCCTACAGAACATGCTGTAGGGTAAGTTCTTCTTTTGCATAACCTTTCAATTTGCTACCCTATCCTTACTCACAATGAGGCTATTGTGTGTACTCAATATAAATAATAAGGAGAGAAGCAATGTCGTTTGAATTACCTGCATTACCGTATGCCAAAGATGCTCTGGCACCGCACATTTCTGCCGAAACGCTGGAATATCACTATGGCAAACACCATCAAACCTACGTGACCAATCTGAACAATCTGATTAAAGGCACGGCGTTTGAAGGCAAATCACTGGAAGAGATCGTTCGTAGCTCTGAAGGCGGTGTATTCAATAACGCAGCACAAGTATGGAACCACACGTTCTACTGGAACTGCCTGGCACCGAACGCAGGTGGCGAACCAACCGGTAAACTGGCTGATGCAATTGCCGCCTCCTTTGGCAGCTTTGCAGATTTCAAAGCACAATTCACCGATGCCGCTATCAAAAACTTCGGTTCTGGCTGGACCTGGCTGGTTAAAGGAACGGATGGCAAGCTGGCTATCGTCTCCACCTCCAACGCAGGTACTCCGCTGACCACCGACGCGACGCCGCTGATGACCGTTGACGTATGGGAACACGCCTACTACATCGACTATCGCAATGCCCGTCCTGGCTACCTGGAACATTTCTGGGCGCTGGTGAACTGGGAATTTGTTGCGAAGAACTTCGCTGCATAAAAAAGATAACGCAGAAGGACTTCCTTCTGCGTTTTTGCATTAATTCGCGGTAGTGAAAGCCTCTTCAGGCTGTCTTCTTGCGGAAATGAACACCAGCAGCAGCGCAAGACCCGCCACAATCGCCCCCATCACCGGTACAAAACTGTAGCCCAGGCCGCCAGATATCACCGCCCCACCGGCCGCAGCCCCCAGAGCGTTCCCCAGATTAAACGCACCAATATTGACTGACGATGATAATCCAGGCGCTTCGCTGGCAACGCGCATCACACGCATCTGCAACGGTGGAACGACCGCAAACGTCGCCGCGCCCCAGACCACCATACTCACCGCCGCTCCCAGCTCATTACGCGCAAGGAAAGGAATGGCCAGCATAATAACCATCAGCAGCAGTAAAAAGCCTTTCAGCGTACCGTTGACTGAACGGTCAGCCAGTTTGCCGCCAAAATAGTTACCGATCGAGAAGCCAACGCCTATCAACACCAGCATGCCGGTAACAAATGCCGGCGTAGCATGAGTGATAGTATGCAGAACCGGCGAAATGTAGGTATAAAGCGTGAACATCGCCCCAGCACCCAGTACGGTAGTCAGTAACGCCGACAGCACCTGTGGACGCATCAACACCGCCAGCTCGCTGCGGACATCCGGGCGCTCGCCTGCTCCACCCTTGGGTAATGAGAAGAACAGGCTAACCATCGCAATGACGCCCAGCCCCGCAGTGGCCATAAACGACATGCGCCAGCCGATGGTTTCACCAAGCCAGGTCGCAGCCGGAACGCCGCCAATATTAGCGATGGTTAACCCCATAAACATCGTTGCCACGGCGCTGGCCTGTTTATGTTTGGGTACCACACTGGCAGCAACCACAGAACCGAGACCAAAAAAGGCTCCATGGTTAAGACTGGTCAAAATACGCGATAGCATCAGCGTGGTGTAATCCGGCGAGATAGCCGAAAGCACATTACCCAGCGTGAAAATCGCCATCAGGAATATCAAAGCATTACGTCGCGCACGATGAGACAGCAGCAATGTCATCAGCGGTGCACCTACCATCACACCTACCGCATAAGCGCTGATCAGCATGCCGGCCGCCGGAATCGAGACGTCCACACCTTTGGCAATGACGGGCAACAGCCCCATTGGCGAAAACTCGGTGGTGCCAATACCAAACGCCCCGATTGCCAGCGCCAGTAAAGGGTAATTGATTTTCATATTTCGACTCCGTATCGTCGAGCCGTGGCACGACATAAAGTAAGAGTCAAAAGCATGACATTGATCGCAAAATTAATAAAGTTAACAAAACTGCAAAAGACTTTTGCTTATTCGCAAACAATAGAGGGGAGAAGACGAGTCAAAGAGATGAGGGAGAGCTAACTCCCTCGGGGGAATCAATGCAGCGCTGCGGTCAGACCACCCGCGACGATCAAACCCAGAACAATAATGGTAGTCACTAACGAAAATTTCAGATCGGTGCTCATCAAGTTTTCTCCTTTTTATTCCCACACAAAAAGTGATATTGCGCATTTTTACACACTTGAAAGCAAAAATCTCTCACGATTTATATTGATAACTGCTTTTAACTCTTCCCCTTTTCGTTAAGATCAGACAAAATTCCACGCTTACTTGATTAGCGTACCGGCCATTGACCCCTTCCTGACGTTCCGTGTCGTTTTCCCGGCGTGCCGCAACCCTTACGTTGCGATAAGGGTGTGTAAAGGCAAACGTTTACCTGGAGTATTCTCAGGAGCTTAGGATATGGTCTGGAGTGAGATGTAATGGCAACAATTAAAGATGTAGCGAAGCGAGCAAACGTTTCCACTACAACCGTATCACACGTAATTAACAAGACGCGCTTTGTCGCGGAAGAAACGCGTAATGCTGTCTGGGCAGCGATCAAAGAACTGCACTATTCTCCAAGCGCAGTGGCTCGCAGCCTGAAGGTGAATCACACCAAGTCTATCGGCTTGCTGGCGACCAGCAGCGAAGCGGCATATTTTGCCGAAATTATCGAAGCCGTTGAGAAAAACTGTTTCCAGAAAGGCTATACCTTGATCCTGGGTAACGCATGGAACAGTCTCGAAAAACAGCAGGCTTATCTGTCGATGATGGCGCAAAAGCGCGTTGATGGTCTGCTGGTGATGTGTTCTGAATATCCGGAGTCGCTGCTTTCGATGCTCGAAGAGTATCGCCATATCCCGATGGTCGTCATGGACTGGGGCGAAGCAAAAGCCGACTTTACCGATACGGTCATTGATAACGCCTTCGAAGGCGGTTACATGGCGGGTCGGTATCTGGTAGAACGCGGTCATCGTGAGATTGGCGTGATCCCAGGCCCAATGGAACGTAACACCGGGGCCGGGCGTCTGGCGGGCTTTATGAAAGCGATGGAAGAAGCGCTGATTAAAGTGCCTGAAAACTGGATTGTCCAGGGCGATTTCGAGCCTGAATCCGGCTATCGCGCCATGCAGCAAATTCTGTCGCAGTCGCATCGTCCGACCGCTGTCTTCTGCGGTGGCGATATTATGGCAATGGGTGCGCTGTGCGCCGCTGACGAAATGGGGCTGCGCGTACCGCAGGATGTCTCACTCATCGGCTACGACAACGTGCGCAATGCCCGCTTCTTCACGCCAGCCTTGACGACCATTCACCAGCCGAAGGATTCACTGGGTGAAACGGCCTTCAACATGCTGTTAGACCGTATCGTGAATAAACGTGAAGAGTCACAGTCTATCGAGGTGCATCCGCGCCTGGTTGAGCGTCGCTCCGTTGCCGACGGTCCGTTCCGCGATTACCGCCGTTAAGCCTGTTGTGCGGGAGTCTCATCTGGCTCCCGCAGCCATTCCTTGTTCAACGTTTCACTATCCCCTAAATAGTCCAGTAACCAACTCAATGCCGGTGACGTATCGTTCTGCTGCCATGTCAGACAGCATGCGGCATCAGGAAAGGGGTTCTCCAGTTGCAGCGCAACCCATTTACCGCTATCGATCCACGGCTTGGCAAAATGCGTCGGTACCATGCCCACGCACAATCCCGCGGACAAACAGGTCGCTGAAGATTCCCAGTCCGGCACGACGACGCGCTTTTGGTTATCCAGCAGCCAGGTAATACGCTTCGGCAATGTTCGGGAGGTATCTTCGCGCACCAGTGACGGCCAGTTGCGCAACGTGTCATCACTTAGCGGCCCAGGCATTGACGCCAGTGGATGATGGCTGGCTACCACGCAGCTCCAGCTCAGCATTCCCATATCGCGGAAGGTATAACGCCCCCCGACCGGAATGGCCTGTGTGGCACCGATGGCCAGTTCCACGCGTCCATCAGACAGTGCATCCCACACGCCGTTAAACACTTCCTGAAAAACTAACAACTCCACATCATCAAAGTGACGGTAGAAATCCACGATCATCTGTCGGGTACGCTCAGGGCGGACAATGTTATCTACCGCGATAGCCAACTGTCCGCGCCAGCCGTTGGCAATTTGCTGACATTGCTGGCGCGTGATCTGCATTTTTTTGATAACAGAGCGGCCTTCTTTTAAAAACCATGCCCCGGCAGGCGTTAATTCCACATCCCGATGGCGTCGCTCAAAAAGTGGCACCGCCAGCCACTCTTCCAGTTGGCGCACAGTGTAGCTTACCGCCGAAGGTACACGGTGTAACTCCTGCGCAGCCGAACTAAAACTACCGTTACGCGCAACCGCATCAACCACTTCAAGTGAATATTCAGACCACATATTCTGCCTGCAAAAAATTTGAAATCAGTAAGCAAATATTAGCGTTTCACAGCGAGAATTACACTCACTACACTCAGCGGCATTGTTCTACTGCTAAAAAAAGAGAAATGATGATGCAACCTGGGAAAGGGTTTTTAGTCTGGCTGGCAGGTCTTAGCGTGCTCGGTTTTCTGGCAACAGATATGTATCTGCCCGCCTTCGCCGCAATTCAGTCCGATCTGCAAACACCTGCATCTGCCGTCAGCGCCAGCCTGAGCTTGTTCTTAGCCGGTTTTGCCGTCGCACAACTGCTGTGGGGACCGCTCTCTGACCACTATGGTCGCAAGCCTATTTTGCTGCTGGGTTTATCTATCTTCGCACTGGGCAGTCTGGGCATGCTGTGGGTTGAAAACGCCACTGGTCTGCTGGTACTGCGCTTTGTTCAGGCCGTTGGCGTCTGTGCGGCATCGGTTATCTGGCAAGCGCTGGTTACCGATTATTATCCTTCACAAAAAGTAAACCGCATCTTTGCCACCATTATGCCGTTGGTCGGGTTATCCCCTGCACTCGCCCCGCTATTAGGCAGTTGGATCCTGGTACATTTTTCCTGGCAAGCCATTTTTGCCACTCTGTTTGCCATTACTCTGATTCTGATGCTTCCGGCGCTGCGTTTAAAGCCAACGCTTAAAGCGCGCGATGACAGCCAGGATAAACTGACTTTCGCCACCTTGCTGCGCTCGAAAACTTACCGTGGAAACGTGCTGATTTATGCCGCCTGTTCCGCGAGCTTTTTCGCATGGCTGACGGGTTCCCCGTTCATCCTCAGCGAAATGGGTTATAG
This sequence comes from Citrobacter sp. A316, assembly GCF_002042945.1. Lineage (NCBI taxonomy): Bacteria > Pseudomonadati > Pseudomonadota > Gammaproteobacteria > Enterobacterales > Enterobacteriaceae > Citrobacter > Citrobacter sp. A316. The sequence goes on along the minus strand of NZ_MVFZ01000005.1, from coordinate 94,703 downwards.
CCCAGCGGTAATTGGTCTGAGCTATGTTCCGCAAACTATCGCCTTCTTAATTGGTGGTTACGGTTGTCGTGCTGCGCTGCAAAAATGGCAGGGTCGTCAGCTGCTGCCCTGGTTACTCATTCTGTATGCCTTCAGCGTTGTAGGCACCTGGGCGACCGGCTTTATTCATCATGTTGCATTGGCTGAAATCCTGATCCCATTCTGCGTTATGGCGATTGCGAACGGCGCAATCTACCCTATCGTTGTCGCTCAGGCATTACGCCCTTTCCCACAGGCCACCGGACGCGCAGCCGCATTGCAGAATACGCTGCAACTGGGTTTATGCTTCCTGGCAAGCCTTGTCGTTTCCTGGTTGATTGCCACCCCGCTGCTCACCACCACCAGCGTTATGCTGACAACAGTATTGCTGGCTGCTGTGGGATACAAAATGCAATCACAGAAAACTGACGCCCCGCAAACAGATGACCGTGCGCAAATTGCCCACGGAGAGTCGCACTAATAACGGCAGTGGGAATTAGTTAGCCCGCTAACAATTATTGGTTGAATCGTCAAATATTCAAGCATATACTGATTTTCGGTTGTTAAAAAAAAGATAATTTTAATGTGTTAACGGGGACAAGAACGTTCCCGTTTTACCACGGATGGCCTTTTCGGCAAGGGTTTCTCCCTTCCTCTGTTCTACGTCGGATTATAGATTCGCGGATTAATTCCGTGAGATTTCTCACAAAGCCCAAAAAAGCGTCTACGCTGTTTTAAGGTTCTGATCACCGACAAGTGATGGAGAAGCTATGAGTTCATCATGTATAGAAGACGTCAGCGTACCGGATGATGACTGGTACCGCATTACCAATGAATTATTGAGCCGTGCAGGCATTACCATTAATGGCCCGGCACCGGCGGATATTCGTGTAAAGAACCCCGATTTTTTCAAACGCGTATTGCAGGAAGGATCGTTAGGGTTGGGTGAAAGTTATATGGATGGCTGGTGGGAATGCGACCGGCTGGACATGTTTTTTAGTAAAGTCTTGCGCGCCGGTCTTGAAAACCAACTCCCCCGCCACTTTAAAGATACACTACGTATCGCCACGGCTCGCCTGTTCAATTTACAGACCAAAAAACGTGCGTGGATGGTCGGCAAAGAACATTACGATTTGGGCAACGATCTCTTTACCCGCATGCTTGACCCCTATATGCAGTATTCCTGCGCCTACTGGAAAGATGCCAATACCCTGGAAGCTGCCCAGCAGGCGAAGCTCAAAATGATTGCTGAAAAATTGCAATTGAAGCCAGGAATGCGGGTGCTCGATATTGGTTGTGGCTGGGGGGGCTTGTCCCAGTTTATGGCATCGCAATATGGCGTAAGCGTGGTGGGTGTGACCATTTCGGCAGAACAGCAGAAAATGGCACAGGAACGTTGTGCTGGGCTGGATGTCACCATTTTGCTGCAGGATTATCGCGACCTGAACGACAAATTTGACCGCATTGTCTCCGTCGGCATGTTTGAGCATGTAGGGCCGAAAAACTACGCCACCTATTTTGAGGTGGTCGATCGTAATTTAAAACCGGATGGTCTCTTTTTACTGCATAGCATCGGCTCCAAAAAAACCGACAATAACGTTGACCCGTGGATCAATAAGTATATCTTCCCAAACGGGTGTTTGCCGTCAGTTCGCCAGATTGCCAACGCCAGCGAAGCGCATTTCGTGATGGAAGACTGGCATAATTTTGGCGCGGATTACGACACGACGCTGATGGCATGGCACGAGCGTTTCATGAGCTCCTGGCCAGAAATCGCCGATAACTATACCGAACGTTTCAAACGGATGTTCAGCTATTACCTGAACGCCTGCGCCGGGGCGTTTCGTGCTCGCGACATTCAGCTATGGCAGGTGGTATTTTCCCGCGGCGTTGAACACGGTCTGCGCGTTCCCCGCTAATCGTTATCGCCCCCGTAGCAACGGGGGCTTTACTCTCAGGTTTAGGCTCCCGCTTCGCCCGTTATGTTGCTGATGGCGCTTTCACGCGCCGCCAGTACACGCTCAACGGTATCAACCACCGCCTGCGTTTGGGGATCGATTTCGATATTAACCCGTGCGCCCAGCTTTTTCTTGCCAAGCGTCGTACGCTCCAGCGTTTCCGGGATCAAATGCACACAGAAACGTGTTGGCGTCACTTCACCGACTGTCAGACTGATACCGTCAATACCAATAAATCCTTTGTACAGGATATATTTCATCAGCGACGGATCCTGGACTTTAAACCACACCTGACGGTTATTCTCCGAGGTCAGAATTTTCGACACTTCGGCAGTGGTCATAATATGGCCCGACATTAAATGCCCGCCAATCTCATCACTGAATTTTGCCGCACGCTCAACGTTAACCAAATCTCCGACCTTCAGATCGCCCAGGTTGGTGATACGCAGCGTTTCTTTCATCAGATCGAAGCTTATCTGGTTACCGTTAATTTCGGTGACCGTCAGGCAGCACCCATTGTGGGCAACCGATGCGCCGGTCTCCAGCGCATCCAGCATATATTCAGGCAACTCCACTACATGCGTACGAAAATTTGGTTTTTCATCAATGGACACCAATTTTGCGGTGCCCTGCACAATACCCGTAAACATACTTCCTACTCCTGAACTCAATTAAGACATCTCTGCACAGCACAATAGCAGGTGGAAATTCAGGTTGCCAGCAATGCGCCACCAGCGCCTGTTTTTTCACTGGAGAATTACGGATTCCTCGCTACAATAGACTGAAATTTCCCCTGCTTTTTCTCCTTGCTGCCATATAAGGCGGCTTTTTTAGTCTCTCAAATAACAACAATATAGTGGTGTACACGTGCAAAAGTATGTAAGTGAAGCGCGTCAGTTATTAGCTCTGGCAATTCCGGTGATTCTTGCGCAAATCGCCCAAACAGCAATGGGATTCGTCGATACCGTTATGGCGGGCGGATACAGCGCGACGGATATGGCGGCCGTCGCCATTGGTACGTCCATCTGGCTACCGGCCATTCTGTTTGGTCATGGACTGCTACTGGCGTTGACCCCAGTAATTGCGCAACTCAATGGTTCCGGACGCCGCGACCGTATCGCCCATCAAATACGTCAGGGATTCTGGCTGGCGGGCAGCGTCTCTGTTCTGATTATGGTTGTGCTATGGAACGCGGGGTACATTATTCGCTCCATGCATAACATTGACCCAGCGCTGGCAGATAAAGCCGTTGGTTACCTGCGTGCCCTGCTGTGGGGCGCACCGGGTTATCTGTTCTTCCAGGTGGCCCGTAACCAGTGCGAAGGATTAGCCAAGACTAAACCGGCGATGGTGATGGGATTTCTCGGCCTGCTGGTGAACATTCCGGTTAACTACGTTTTCATTTATGGACATTTAGGCATGCCAGAACTGGGCGGCGTGGGTTGTGGTGTGGCAACAGCAGCGGTTTATTGGGTGATGTTTATCGCCATGCTTTCTTACGTCAAACGCGCGCGTTCGATGCGCGATATCCGTAATGAGCGTGGTTTCCAGAAACCTGACACTGCAGTAATGAAGCGTCTGGTACAGCTGGGTTTACCTATCGCGCTGGCGTTATTTTTCGAAGTAACGCTGTTTGCAGTGGTCGCGCTGCTGGTTTCCCCGCTGGGGATTGTCGACGTAGCCGGACACCAGATCGCACTGAACTTCAGTTCGTTAATGTTCGTCCTGCCAATGTCTCTGGCTGCCGCCGTCACCATTCGTGTCGGTTATCGACTGGGCCAGGGTTCCACGCTGGATGCGCAAACCGCAGCCAGAACAGGTCTGGGTGTCGGTGTTTGCATGGCGGTCGTAACGGCGATTTTCACCGTGACATTCCGCGAGCACATTGCCCTGCTCTACAACAACAACCCGGAAGTTGTCGCTCTGGCCGCGCAGCTCATGTTACTGGCCGCGGTGTATCAAATATCGGACTCTATCCAGGTTATTGGCAGCGGGATCCTGCGTGGTTATAAAGATACGCGTTCCATTTTCTTTATTACCTTTACGGCATACTGGGTGTTGGGTCTGCCGAGCGGTTATATTCTGGCGCTTACCGATCTGGTAGTTGACCGGATGGGACCGGCGGGATTCTGGATGGGCTTTATTATCGGCCTGACCTCTGCGGCGATACTGATGATGCTGCGGATGCGGTTTCTACAACGCCAGCCATCATCGGTTATTTTACAACGCGCTGCGCGATAACCCCATAATAGCCGCCGTCTGGCGGCTTTTTTACATCCTCAGAACGGGCTGGCGTTTTGGGCATCCATCCATTCCTGGCTGATGGGGTGCCTGAAATGCAATTCACTAGCATGCAGCATCAGCCGTGGCGTTTGTTCAGTGCCTGGCAGCAAACGCCCGCCATACAAATCACACCCTAAAATGGGATGTCCTAACTGCTGACAGTGGATCCGTAGTTGATGGGTACGCCCGGTTGCAGGCGTCAGTTGCACCCGCGTCAAGGGGAGCAACGCACCCTCTTCCTGACGATGATAAAAACGCTCGACAACCTGATAGCGCGAGCGTGCGGGTTTGCCGTTGAGAGCACAAATCGACATCAATGGAAACAGCGCCGGGTCTTTAGCAATCGCTGCATCGATAACCCCTTCGTCGTTTTCCAGATGCCCGCATAACAGCGCGCTGTACACCTTAGTGACCGTACGCTGGCTGAACTGCTGGCAAAGTGCGGCGTTGATAGCCTTGTTACGAGCGACCACCATCAGCCCAGAAGTGCCGAAATCAAGCCGATGTACCAGCGTGCAGCCAGGGTAAATCTGTACCAGGCGGTGATGTACCGAATCGAGATTCTGCGGATTTTTCCCCGACAAGCTAAGCAGTCCGCTGGGTTTATTGATGAGCACCAGATGCTCGTCCTGATAGAGGGTCTCAATCTCGTCATGGCAAGGCGGGGCAATAAAGGTATCGAGGATCGTAGACATCAGGCGGCCAGAATGAAGTGTGGGCACGGATGATAACGAATTTTCATCGCAGTGGCGAATCGGAGCGCTGACACAATGACTGGCATGGTAGAGTGTGATTTATCCTGAGTGCGATGAGAGGGTTACTCTGTGCAACAAATCGATTTTTACATGGTGGATGCCTTTACCACCACGACGTTTAGCGGTAATGCCGCAGCAGTCTGTCCGCTCACGGACTGGTTGCCCGATGAAACTTTATTAAAGATGGCGCAGCAGCATAACCAGTCAGAAACCGCTTTTTTTGTCGACGATGAGAATGGTTTTGAGCTGCGTTGGTTTACCACTCAGGGAGAAATCAATCTTTGTGGACATGCCACGCTTGCCGCCGCGCATGTCATCTTTGAACATCTGAATTACCCGGAAACGAAAATCCAATTTGCTACCCGCTTTGTGGGACCGCTGACGGTCACGCGCAGCGGTGAATGGCTGACGCTTGATTTTCCGGCCTGGCAAAGCGAATCTGTCGTGCCACCTGCTTTACTGCTGGAAACATTAGGCATCACCGAATACAAAGAGGTGCGCGTGGCACGCGATTACATGGTGGTGCTGGAAAATCAACAGCAGGTTGAGGCTGTACGCCCGAACATCCACGCCATGCTTCCGCTGGGGAAAATGGTGTGCATCACCGCGCCGGGTGACGGGGAATACGATTTTGTCAGCCGTTTCTTCTGCCCGGGTGAAGCCGTCGCGGAAGACCCGGTCACAGGCTCGGCACATAGCATGCTGATCCCTTACTGGGCTGCAAAACTGAATAAAACACAGATGCTGGCGCGCCAGGTCTCTGAACGCGGCGGGGATTTACGCTGTCAGGTAGCAGGAACGCGTGTTTATATCAGTGGCCAGGCGATAACTTATCTGACCGGTAAAGTGCTGCTGCGCTAGCAGCCTTACCCGCAATAACCAATCCATGGAGGATTTATGTCGAACAAACTCGTGCAGATACACTTTGATTTTCATGGTCCGTTTGGGGCTGAGATGTCGAATCAGCTCGTTGAACTGGCTGAATCAATCAACCAGGAGCCGGGGTTCATCTGGAAAATCTGGACCGAGAACGAAGCAAACCACGAAGCGGGTGGCATATACCTGTTCCAGGACGACGACACCGCGCAGGCCTATATCAAAAAGCATACCGCCCGCCTGAAGCATCTGGGTGTGGAAGAAGTAACGTTCAAAATCTTCGATATCAATGAACCGTTAAGTAAAATTAACCACGGTCATATCGGCTAATCGTTTGCCTTAGACGCCCCGTCCGGGGCGTTTCTTCTCTTCCCCTGCTTTCCCCTCATCAAAAGCGATCCCCTCTTTCGTCGCCTCGCGATTGCGCTATAGCGTGTGCCAGGTTTGCAATAGTTCACAAAATCATCACTCGCGAAAACTATCTCTAGCCGGAAGTGGCATAAAGGCGTATAAAATAATACAAACAGTATTATTTTATACAAAATGAATCATCAGCCACAGGAGGTTTATTATGTCCGCGGACATTACACTGAACTCATCTGCCGGAAGCTTCCCGCCAGCAGGTCATTACTCGCACAGTACAACGGCTGGCGGCTTCGTCTTCATTTCCGGGCAGTTGCCGGTCACTTTCGACGGCGAGAAAAAAGCGGATGCCTCTTTTGAAGATCAAACCCGGCTGGTACTCAAGAATATTGATGCTTGTCTGGCGGGTGCTGGAGTTTCCCGTCAGCATCTGGTGTCAGTTCGCGTCTATGTGACGGATATGAACCAGTGGCCGACGTTTAACAAAATCTATGGGGAATGGATCGGTGATTTTCGTCCATCCCGTGCAGTAGCAGGTGTTGCGGAACTTCATTATGGTTTTGCGCTGGAAGTTGAAGCTATTGCGTTGGCCCCACAAGCGTGACGTTTAACAACATACGGGTGAACAACAATGACTGAAACAATACTGCCTGATTATAACGATGTTGCCGCTGCGGCAGAGCGCATCGCAGATTATGCTAACAAAACGCCGGTAATGACATCCCGAACGGTTAATGAAGAATTTGGCGCGGAAGTTTTCTTCAAGTGCGAAAACTTTCAGAGAATGGGCGCCTTCAAATTTCGCGGCGCTATGAATGCGCTACGCCAGTTCACACCACAACAACGCGCTGCGGGCGTCGTGACGTTTTCTTCCGGTAACCATGCGCAGGCCATTGCCCTGTCGGCAAAATTATTGGGGATTCCGGCGACGATTATCATGCCGCATGATGCCCCGGCAGCCAAAGTCGCGGCGACGAAAGGCTATGGCGGAAAGGTGGTAACTTACGATCGCTATACTGAAGATCGTGAAAAAATTGGTCGGGACCTGGCAGAGAAACAGGGATTAACGCTGATCCCCCCTTACGACCATCCGCACGTGATTGCAGGCCAGGGCACCGCCACAAAAGAGCTGATTGAAGAAGTGGGTCAGTTAGACGCCCTTTTCGTGTGTCTGGGCGGTGGTGGCCTGCTCTCAGGATCCTCTCTGGCGGCCAGACATCTGTCTCCCGACTGCATCATCTATGGTGTCGAACCTGAGGCGGGTAACGATGGTCAACAGTCGTTCCGCAGCGGAAAAATAGTTCATATCGATACGCCCAAAACCATCGCTGACGGTGCTCAGACTCAACATCTCGGAAATATTACATTTCCGATTATTCAGCAAAACGTGAACGATATTCTGACTGTCTCAGACGATGAATTAGTCGCCTCAATGAAATTTATCGCTGAACGTATGAAAATTGTCGTTGAGCCGACCGGGTGTCTGGGTTTTGCTGCCGCCAGAGCGTGCAAAGCTGAACTTCGCGGCAAGAAAATCGGCATTATAATCAGCGGCGGAAACGTGGATATCAGTCGCTACAGTGAATTTCTGGCCGGATGATAAACAGGGTATCTGCATGCAGATACCCTACTGTTACTGTCTGTACACTCCTGTCTGGAAAAATGATCCCAGGTCACTGTAAACTGCTCGCAATCATGGCAACAGGCATCACCGCAGGAGACTGGCATGCCAAAAACCGACAATAACTCGCTTCTCAGCCAAATTGATACTATCGCCAGGGGATTGAGTGAGACCTTCTCTCCGTTTTGCGAAGTGGTGGTTCATGACCTCAAAAATCCTGAACATGCCATTTTGTCCATCCATAATAATCTTTCCGGACGTCAACCCGGTCAGCCAGCAACCGAGCTTGGCCTGGCGAGAATCGCATCACCTGACTTTCCCAGCATCATTGCGAACTACAGTAATCAGTTTGCCGATGGTCGCCCGGTGAAAAGTACCTCAATTGGTATCAAGGACGAAGAAGGCAAATACGTAGCAGCACTTTGCCTGAATGTCGATATGACGCTGTTTCGTGGTATGCAGAGTACTCTTGCGCGTTTTACTGAAACCGAAAATTCCCCCATTAAGGAACATATCGATCCCGGCAGCAATGAAGTCATACGCCAGCGTATTGATGACTTTGCCGCTAAACGCGCGACGACGGCCAGGGCCCTTAAACCTCAAGACCGTAAGCTGCTGATTCAACAATTACGCCAGGACGGTTTACTGAACGTACGCAAATCTATGGACACAGTAGCGCAGCATCTGGGCGTTTCCAGGGCGACTGCTTATCTGTATGCCCGTCAGTCAGTTCAGGCGGGTGAATAAACGGATTCAGATAGACCGCACTTGCCGCGTATAGAATGTCTGTTCTTGATTACCGACACGAAGCGCTCCCGCCATACTAAGGGCGGCTTCGTGCCCAATATAGTTATCCACCAGTAAACAACCAAATCCAGCGACAGTGAAAAAATAAACCTTTATTTTCGTGCGTATTTATTGGCGCTGAGTAAATAGATGATTTATTTTTGTACATAGATAGTGAAATTTAGCTTTACTCAAATAATACTACCAGAATTGTTAATGCATCACAGTCGAAAAAACAACAACTAACTCACTGATTTGAAAGAATTAAAAAATCATTGAATTTATTGCACCAACAATACCTATGCAATATATATAAATAGCGTGATATCTAAATTATAATTCTTTTACATCCAGCTGATTGGTGAGGTAAGAATGCGGTTAATCGTCATGTTAGTAAGCTTTATGCTCTCCTTCCAGCTCTGGGCGGGTGAACTTTCCGCGCCTACCGGTAAAGTACTCTTAACGCTGTCGGGTAATATTGAAAATACAAATGCAGACGGGAAAGCCGTTTTTGATACCGCCAGCCTTGAGAAACTGGGCATGGTCAGTTTCCAGACCACCTCTCCCTGGTATAATGGACGCACTACCTTTACGGGTATTCCGCTACAAAAGCTCATGGATTATGTTGGGGCGAACGGTTCTATTGTTAAGGTCACTGCGCTCAATGACTACACCACCGTTATCCCTCTCAGTGATTTCAAAAAATACAATGCTATCCTTGCGTTAAAAATCAACGGAAAATATATGCGCATCCGTGACAAAGGCCCGTTATTCATTGTGTACCCCTATGACAGCATGCCGGAACTGAATAATCAGATTTATTATTCAAGGTCTGCATGGCAGGTCAGTAGTATGGATATTGAGTAAGCGTTCAGAGGAACATCATGAACAGAATACTGGCTGGCATCATCTTTTTTCTTTTTATATCTACCGGGTATATATCTTTCCTCGTGCATGAACGGCAACAAGAGTTACAGAAACTGACTCACTACACCGATTCCTGGTCTGCTGCTCAGCTGGTATCACAATATTACCGATTTGAATCGTTGCTTGGCCTTTACACTATCGATGATACGATGAATCTCGATGATGTACGCATGCGCCTCGACATTATGCTTAGCCAGAGTGATTTAATAAAAGAAGGTGACCTTGGGCGTTACATAGAAAGCAATATAGCCCACCGCGAGCTGGCGGTAAAACTTGAAAATACCCTTAGCTTTCTGGATGTTAATCTAGAGAAAATGAACCGTTCAGCACTCCAGACTTATCTGAAAAAAATGCATACTCTGGATGCGCCACTGGGTCGTCTTTCATCTGGTGCGTTAAACAAGGATGTTAACTCGATCAATAACGCCAACCAAAAAATTCAAACGCTGTACTATATTTATTCTGCAACCTCTGTGCTGCTGATAATACTGAGTGCGATTCTGGGTGTGCTCATTTTCTATCAAAACAGAAATATTCTGCGGGCGCACCTGCAGGTCAAGAGTCTTGCCGAAGAACTGCAGAAATCTAAAGAAAAACTGCAAATGCAGAATGCTAAACTGGAATATGACGTTTACCATGACTCTCTTACCGAGATGAATAACCGTCAGCTATTCTGGAGCGATTTAAATAAAACAATTGAGACAGCTGAAAAAAATCACGATTCTGTGACTGTGATGTTGTTTGATTTAGATCGATTCAAAGAGGTAAATGATACGTATGGTCATGATGCAGGAGATATGTTGCTACGCCAGATATCAGACCGACTGGTTTCAATGAGCCGTACTTCGGATACGCTGTATCGCCTGGGTGGCGATGAATTTGCGTTTCTCTCAAGTGGCCTGACAGAAAGTCACGCCGTTTCGCGGGCCCAGAAAATATGTGAATTTATCAGCCAGCCCTACACTATCTATAACACGATTATCAACATAACCACCTGTGTTGGCATTGTTATCTCGGAAACAGAACGCCGCTCCGACTATCTTTATAAATTTGCCGATCTGGCCCTTTATGAAGCTAAAAATGAAGGCTCTGGGAAGATAAAAGTCTTCCGGCAACGAATGTTAGAAAAGCTACAAGAAAGCAGAACGCTTGAGCATGATATGGCATTGGCAATAGTGAACAAAGAATTCGTGGTGTATTACCAGCCGATTGTCGATTCTTTCAGCCAGGAAATTTATAGCTACGAAGCCCTTATTCGCTGGCGCCACCCTCTAAAGGGCCTCCTGTCGCCGGATAACTTTATTCCTGTTGCTGAAAAAACCGGAATGATTAATGAGATGGGGAAAGCGGTGCTTGAAATTGCCTGCCGGGAAGCGGCTTGTTGGGCGATTCCTGCTAAAATTTCCGTCAATGTCTCTCCTGTCCAGCTAAGCAGCAAAGCCTTTGCCGGCATCGTACTGTCTATTCTGAAAGAAACAGGACTCCCAGCCGATCGTCTTGAACTGGAAGTAACAGAGTCCTCTCTCTTTACTGAGAGTACGACGCCGATGAATACGCTTAATAAGCTCAGAGCTCTGGGCGTAAAAATCTCCATCGATGATTTTGGTACCGGCTATTCTTCTCTTTCGCGCCTAAGCAGGCTTGCCTTCGATAAAATTAAAATAGACAAGTCCTTTGTGCATTCAATATCCACACAGGAAGACGCCCTTAATATCATCAAACTGATCACCGGCATGGCGAAATCCCTTAATATGAAGGCTGTTGCAGAAGGTGTTGAAACGCATGAGCAACTGGAGAGACTTCAGGCACTGGGCTGCGATTTCGCACAAGGATATCTGTTTGGTAAACCTCAATCTTGTGTCAATGAGGAAATCAGAAACGGCCAGGTTACACGATTAAACAACAAAAGAACGATGCCATGAAGGCTTTCACCAGGCTTTTACTGTGAGCAGCACGCTGAGTAGCAATGTCGACGTCAAACTTTTCCTGACCTGAGGTTCCAAAAATGACCACTTTTTATCAGCTTACTGCCACCAGTCTGAGTGGTCAGATTATCTCAATGGACGACTATGCAGGTAAGCTGGTACTGGTGGTTAATACAGCCAGTCATTGTGGTTTCACACCGCAATACGCGGGCCTTGAGGTGCTCTATAAGAAATACGCCTCACAGGGCCTGGTGGTGCTTGGTTTCCCCTGCAACCAGTTCGGTAAGCAGGAACCCGGTGGAGCCGACGAAATCTCGCAGACCTGCCACGTCAACTACGGTGTGAGTTTTCCAATGTTTGAGAAAGTGGAGGTTAACGGCGCCGGTACACACCCAATTTTTCGTTACCTGAAAGATGAATTACCCGGCATGCTGGGTGGGCGAATCAAGTGGAACTTCACTAAATTTCTGATTGGGCGCGACGGCAAACCGCTTAAACGTTTTGCCCCCTTCACTACTCCAGAAAAAATAGAAACCGTCATCCTTGCTGCACTTAAAATCTAAAGGTTGCTGTCATTCGAAAGTCACATTAATACCGTGGACATTCGTTAGTTTTATCTTCAGCAAGTCATCGTATTAGCCAAAATAAGCGACTATCTACAGCTAAAGTTGGTAATTCTCCTGAACGGTTCTATAGTCGGGACTGCTTCTCATTACAGGGTTCACTAATGCGATTTAACGGACTGACTAAAGGTTTCTTCATTTTCATACTTGCCCTCGTGACCTGGGCATTCTTCGATGTGCTGTCCCCCTACTTTTCCGCCATTTTGTGGGCCGCGATATTAACGACTATCTTTAACCCGGTAAAAAACCGACTGCGTAGCGCGCTTGGCGAACGCAACGGGCTGGCATCGTTGATTACCATCGTCATTATCTGTCTGATTGTCTTTATCCCGCTGATGGTAATTCTGTCATCGCTGGCCATTGAACTGAATGTGGTGTACACCAAACTGCAACAGAATGACACGCAGTTCCCGGAAGTTGTCACTTCTGTTCTTTCGTATCTTCCTGACTGGGTCAGAGGGTTTCTGGCAGAACACAATCTGGATGATGTCGCGCAGATCCAGAAAAAATTGTCAGATGTCGTACTGCAAGGTGGGCAGTATCTTGCTGGCAGCGCATTCCTGATCGGGAAAGGCACATTCGGCTTTGCTATCAGCTTTGGCATCATGCTGTATCTGCTGTTTTTCTTACTGAAGGATGGACCGTATCTGGTGCGCCAGATTCTGGACTCATTACCGCTTTCTGATTTTGCCAAACAGCACCTGTTTGCCAAGTTCGTCGGCGTAACACGGGCAACCGTCAAGGGCACGGCAGTTGTAGCATTGGTTCAGGGGATTCTTGGCGGCATTGCGTTTGCGATTGTAGATATCGACGGCAGCGTTCTGTGGGGCGCGTTGATGGCGTTTCTCTCCCTCGTGCCCGCCGTCGGTTCAGCGATCGTCTGGGTACCAGCAGCAATTTTCCTGTTCGCCACCCACCAGCTATGGCAAGGGCTGTTTATCGTTGGCTTCTTCGTGATTATCGTTGGGCTGGTGGACAATATCTTGCGCCCGCTGCTGGTAGGTAAAGACACCAAAATGCCAGATTATCTGATTTTGATTACCACTCTCGGTGGCATGGAGATCTACGGCATTAACGGCTTTGTGATTGGCCCCCTGATTGCTGCACTTTTCATAACCTGCTGGAACCTGTTTTCCGGGCGTGACCATGAAGGTAACGTGGAAGGAATCGACGAAGCCTTTATGGAAGAAGGAAAAAATCCTCCAGATTTATGATTGCAGGACGATAACAAAAGGCGGTTTCAGGACCGCCTTTTTTATTTTCACGCAAAATCATGCGTTTCCTATAATTGCAATCATACGTATTCATTAATCGTCGCAGAAGGAACTAATCAGTGCGAATAGCCACAATCACCAACTGGGCCTATAGCGCGACGGTATGCCTGACCATTGCCTCCGGCGTTGTCATGCTGATGGCATCCAGCGCCGATAACACAGAACGCCAGGTGGTGGAGCAGCGTTATCAGTTCGATCAACTTACCGAAGAAGTCGAACTCGATGCCTGGTCGCTGTCCGACCTGGCGCGCGACTACGTTATTGCAAAAGATCCTGAGGTGCTTAATGCCTACCGTCAGAAAGAAGCGACGCGGAAAGCTGTTGAGCATCGTCTGTCGAAGCTCAAAGACCTTGGGGCAACGGATGAAGAACTGGCTCTATTGCACGAAGGGCTGCAGATTGTTGATGCCCTGCAGGACGAACAAGCTGCGGCGTTTGCCAGCGTCGCGCGCGCAGAAGAGCCGCAAGCTATTGCACTGCTCTATGGGAAGTCCTATGAACAGGAACTGGAGCGCGCCCAGGACCGGATAGATCATTTTCGCCAGCTACTCGATAGCCGCGTACGCAACATGATTGAAGATGCAACCCAGTCATCCCGCATGCTACGGACGGCCTCTGAAGTGATGGTCGGTCTGACGGCGCTGCTGTTTTTATTCGTTCTCGGTTTCATTTTAAAGCGTCGTGTCCTGCGCCCCGTCGTGCGTTTGAGCGATGTCGTAAACCGTCTCGCATCGCAGGATTATGCCGTTGAGACGCCCAGCTTTAACCAGATCGATGAGATTGGCGATATGGCACAGGCGATCCGAATATTTCGCGAGAACGGCCTGGCGCGTCAGAGACTGGAGAAAGAGCGAGATGCCGACTGGGCAATCCGCGATCTGCTGGCACGTATGACACAGCGTCTGCAGGGCTGCGAGAGTTTTGCCGATGTCATCAATGTGGCGGAACTGTTTGCACCGAATATTGCCCCAGGTATTGCCGGGCGGCTTTACATACTGGACCGGGAACCCTGGCAAATGCGCTGCGTTGCACAATGGCTCTCACCGCAGGGTAAAGCGGATGCGTTCCACCCGGACGAATGCTGGGCAGTGCGCCGTGGCCAGAGTCATCCTCCGGTACAAGGTGAACCCGATATTGCCTGCTACCATCTGCCGGAGTCATGCCAGCAGCATACCCTGTGCGTCCCGCTAATTGCCCAAGGCGAAGCCATCGGCCTGCTCTCATTCCAGAACCTTAGCGATGATTCCGCCCCCTCTCGTGCGTATCTGGAGCTGATGGCAGAAGCACTCGGCCTCGCATTAGCCAACCAGCGTCTGCGTGATGCCCTGCTGGAAAAAGCGCTCTACGACCCGCTAACAGGACTGCGCAACCGTCATCATCTTGAAGATACACTGCGTACCCAGATGAGCCAGGCAGTGCGTAACAAAGAGCCGATCAGTTGCCTGATGATCGATATCGATCATTTCAAAAATATTAACGACCGCTTTGGCCATGAGGCGGGCGATAGCGTGATTAAGAGTATCGCCGCGACTATTCAGCGCGTTGTCCACGACAGCGGTATGGCCTTCCGCTACGGCGGTGAAGAGTTTCTGGTACTACTGCCCAATACGGATGAACAGGCCGCTAACCGTTTTGCGACGGAAATCTACAACGGCGTGCGCGAACTGTCGTTACGCTTTGGCGTTTCCGATATTGGACACGTGGATGTCTCTATTGGCGTCGCCAGTTACCCGCAGCATGCCCAGAGCGACAACCTGTTACGCGCCGCAGATGTCGCACTGTACCGAGCTAAAGAGTTGGGACGTTCGCGCATTGTGAGCTTTGGCATGCTGGAAGCAAGCTGATATGTCCCATCACTTCAGGCATTGCTTTACCTCTACGCCAGGCGGTGATATGTTGACTGGATGAACACAAAAAACGATATCACCGCTTTTAATCACAACCAGTGGTGGCTGCCTTCTTAAAGGCGGTCAGAATGTGTTTTCCCCATTTTTAGATAACCGCCGAAAGGCGGTTATTTGCATTTACAGACCCCTTTCGGTTTTATGACTAAGGAGTCTGACATGAACAACAAAACTATCATCCTCACAGGCGATCGTCCCACCGGCCCGTTGCATCTCGGCCATTATGTGGGCTCACTGCGCCAGCGCGCCACGCTGCAACACGATTATCAGCAGTTTATATTGGTGGCTGACCTGCAAGGGCTGACCGATAACGGCAGCACACCGCAAAAGATCCGCAACAATATTCCCGAAGTGCTGGCTGACTATCTCGCCGCAGGAATAGACCCGTCACTCACCACCATCTGTCTGCAATCGGCACTGCCTGCCCTCGCTGAGTTAACCGCGCTTTATATGAACATCGTTACCGTGGCTCGCGTAGAGCGTAATCCTACGGTTAAAAACGAAATTGCGCAGAAAGGGTTCGCCCGCTCATTACCGGTTGGCTTTCTGGTTTATCCCATCAGTCAGGCGGCAGATATTACAGCCTTCAAAGCCGAAGTCGTTCCCGTCGGCGACGATCAGTTGCCAATGATTGAACAGACTAACGAAATCGTGCACAAGATGAATAGCCTGTTACCGGCCCCCGTCTTATCGCACTGCAAAGCGCTGCTGAGTGAAACCAGCCGCCTGCCAGGAATCGACGGAAATGCCAAAATGTCAAAATCGCTTGGTAATACATTGCTCCTGTCAGCCAGCGAAGAAACCATTCACCGCGCGGTCAGCGCAATGTACACCGACCCCAATCATTTAAAAGTGTCCGATCCAGGGCAAATAGACGGCAATATGGTATTCACTTACCTCGACGCTTTTCATGCGGATAAAGCAAAAGTTGCGGAGATGAAAGCGCATTATCAGCGCGGTGGGTTGGGTGACCGGACATGCAAAAACGAGTTGGAAATATGCTTGCAAGAGCTCATCGCCCCGATGCGCGAGCGGCGCGCAACCTACATCCAGGATAAAGGTATGCTGATGGCGATGCTTAAAAAAGGCAGCGAACAGGCGCACGACGTCACACAGCAGACATTAAAAGAAGTGAAGCAAGGACTGGGTTTGCCGGTGTTCTGATCTCGGATAACAACGGGTTCGATAAATAAAGATAACTCCCGACAAATAACAATCGCCGGGAGCTATCAGAAGCCCCCCTCTATGAAGGGGGCCGGTTCCCGTATTGCTGATTAACGTCAGTATGAGGTACGTCTGTATTGACGATACTGCGGATGCCAAAAAATCTCGTCAATTTTGGCTCGTAATAATTCTTCAGGTATACGAATGGCTACACCATCGCATTGCGCTGCAATGCCAACATTAAAGGCAATAGCTTTTGTTACTTCCTGAATATTATTAATATCCGGTAATAATGAAGAATCTTTATTGACTTTCATTGGCGAAAAAGAAGCTAACGTTCGGCTTGCCGTTATTAACATATTCTCCGTAATTCGTGTGGCGCGGCTTGCCAGACACCCTAGCCCAATACCAGGGAAGATATAAACATTATTGCATTGTGTAATAGGATATTCCTTCCCTTTGTATATTACGGGATTAAATGGACTTCCCGTTGCAACAATGGCGTTTCCCTCTGTCCATTCAATGATATCTTCCGGCCTCGCCTCGACCCGTGAAGTTGGATTGGATAACGGCATAATTATTGGGATCTTACAGTGGCGGTACATTTCCCTAATAACAGCTTCGCTAAACAAGCCTGGTTGACCGGTAACCCCTATCAACACCGTCGGATGCGCATGGCAAACAACATCCATCAGCGTCATTTTTTCGCTTTCCACACCCCAGCTTTCGACGATCGTTCGCGGCTGCGACAGCTGTTGCTGAAAAGGTGGAAGGTTTGCCTGGTCATCAGTCAACAATCCAAACCGATCCACCATAAAAATTCTGGCGCGAGCTTCTACTTCAGACAAGCCTTCAGCGATCATCTGCTGAACAATGTGTTCAGCAATACCACAACCAGCCGATCCTGCCCCCAGAAACACCACTGTTTGCTCGCATAATGAACGACCGGAGGCTGAGCTTGCCGCCATTAGGCATCCTAGCGCAACGGCAGCAGTTCCCTGGATGTCGTCATTAAAACAGCACATCTCATCTCTGTATCGCTCCAGAAGAGGAAGTGCCGTTTGCTGTGCAAAATCCTCGAATTGAAGTAGGACCTCAGGCCATCGACGTTTAACCGCGTTAATGAACATATCGACAAACTCAAAATACTCTTCCCCGGTAATTCTTGGGTGACGCCATCCCATGTAAAGGGGATCATTTAGCAGTTGAGAATTATTGGTACCAACATCCAGCAGAATGGGCAACGTATTTGCCGGATTTATACCGCCGCAGACGGTATACAAAGACAGTTTCCCTATTGGGATCCCCATGCCGCCAATACCTTGATCCCCAAGTCCCAGGATTCGTTCGCCATCGGTGACGACGATAACACGAATATGCTGTTTCGTGGCATTGTGCAATATATCATCGATTTTATGGCGATCTGGCCAAGCGATAAATAAACCTCTGGCCCTGCGGTAAATATCAGAAAAGTGTTCACACGCATGACCAACAACTGGCGTATAAATAATAGGTAGCATTTCTACTAAATGCTTGCTCACCAGATAATAGAATAGCGTTTCGTTAGTATCCTGAATATTCCTGAGGTAAATATGTCGTGCAATAGCAGATTTAAAATCGCTAAACTGGCGATATGCTCGATGAGATTGCTCCTCAATTGTTTCAACTGCGTTGGGAAGCAGTCCTTCCAGATTGAATACCACTCGCTCCTCTTCGCTAAAACCACTCCCTTTATTAAGAAGAGGAGATTCGAGTAGAACAGAACCTGAGTAGGGAATATAGAGCAAGTTATCTACAGTTTCATTTAGCATAGTGTTCATCCAGATAAATATCTTCCGTATTCAGTTACTATTACATGCTGGAAATTATCGTATTAGCGATTAACATCGTTATGATTCCACCCAGTGCCGGAATGACCGTTCTGCGTACGATCATAAATGGGGAGCACTCACCCGATTTACTGACGGCAATAATAATGCCGGCTACAGGCGACATGGCGCGTCCCATCCCTGCCATCAGTTGCATCGGCAGCAGCATATGTACGGCGTTCATACCAAACTTTGTTGCAATAGACTGCGCCATACCGGCAAACGAAAAGAAGGCTGCAACCCCCGATCCTGTCAGAACGGCCGTTACCCCGACCAAACATGCCATTACAATTGTCATGCTGGTGAAGCCAAAGCCAGCGTTATGTGTCGCATCAAGTAAATAGTCCACTGCACCAATTTTTTGTAATCCCTGGGCGAAGATTTCGGCACATACCAGTAATGACACAATACTGGTGAACATACTCCCCATGCCTTTAAAGAAGACTTGCACACCCTTGCAGCACTCTTTAAAGTTTCGTTTCACACATAACTCAAAAATAAAGGCAACAAGAGTTCCGATAACCATTGCAGTTACGACATCAACTTTAATGGTATCAATAACCAACGGACTGAACACCAATACCAGAACGACAGGAAAAATGGGCAATAATCCGTACAACTTAGGTGCTGGCGTTTCATCTTTTTCAGCAACTTCAGGTTGCACAGCATGTTGCGACACAACAACATGACCATCTTTTTTGTCAAAATATTTCGCCGTAAAATAAATTAATATAGCAACGACAACCATCACCGCCGCAGCTACCGGCATCTGATAATGAGCAAAATACAGTGCTGTTTCCATGCCAGCATATTCAGCAGCTAAATTCGCCGTACCAACGGCTGGCCCAAGATCCATAAAGGCACACATGCCAATCATAGCCGCAGCAGCTGCCTTACTGACCCCAAGCCGAACCAGAACGGGGAAAAATGTCACCAGCAATAACATTGCAAGGCCTGCAGCGCTGGAGATGGCAACATGCAGCAATTGCGCAAAAATGTAGCCGATGGCAAGGATCAGGTAAGGTGCTTTTAAAGCCTCCAGCGGCCGGATACAGACGTCAACCATCGCCTTTGACGCTTTAATATGATCCATATAACTGGCGAAACCACCAGCTGCCATAATAATCAAACCTATCCCTGCCACCTGCGTTGATAATGAACTTTTTACAAAGGCAAATATATCAATCCAAACAGACCCCGTGGATTTTGCATTTCCATATAATATACTTTTTTCAGGGTAAAAAATGGCTGTAATTGTCAGAAGAGAAAGTCCAGCCAATAGCAGAATAGTTTGCGGCTGGTAATTTTTTATAATTAACCAGGCTGCAATAACAGTAATAAGTATCGCAATAATGAAAGCACTCATGGATATGCTCCGTTATTTAATCATCAAAATATTAATAATCCATATAACCACAGTTGTTATATGAGGATAATAATTTAGTTGAGTATGTATAATGTATTCAGATGAAATTATGTCCTTTCATCTGAATTAATATCGTTAAGCATCATTCCAGCAACCAGTGCGGTTCTGGTAATGATATTTTCGGGTAATATATGCTCATAGAGCGCATGGATACCGGCTCCTGTCGCGCCAAGGCCATCTAATGTAGGGATACCTAACGCCGCGGTGAAGTTTCCATCGCTACCCCCTCCAGCCGATTTAGCGGAAATCGTAATTCCCAGTATTTCTGCAATTTTTTGCGCTTTTTCAAATAGCTGTTCGGAAGCTGAAGAACGTTCCATCGGTGGGCGAGTTTGACCCCCTTCAATCCTGAGTTGGCTACCCGACAAATGAGGGGTCAAACGGGTGATAGCATTATGGATCCGTGCGGCTTCTGACTGGTTTTCAACTCTGGTATCAATTTCTAATTCGGCATGATCCGCGACGACATTGACCCGAGTTCCTCCCCGTACAATACCAACGTTAACGGTGGTGCCGCGTTCAGGATCATTCAACTCTCGCAATTTGAGGATCTGAAAAGCCATTTCCTCAATAGCACTAACCCCCTCACCTGGATTATTACCTGCATGAGCAGCAAGCCCTGTGATAGCAATCCGGTAGCGACCAGTTCCTTTACGGGCGATTTTTAAGTCACCGTGAGTTGTTGCGGGTTCAACAACCAATACCTGCTCAGATCCTATCGCATTACGGGTAATCCATTCCTTCGAACTTGGGCTTCCGAGTTCTTCATCACTATTGCACAGGAAAACAATGCGTTTATTGTTGAGCAGCCCGAGCTCTTTTAGCGCACGAACCGCCCAGATCGACTGAACCATCCCGGCTTTCATATCGAGGATCCCCGGGCCATACCATTTACCCTCTTCTTCGCGAAGTGAGAGTATCCCTTTATCCCATACCGTATCGAAATGCCCCAAAATTGTGGTTTGTGGCCCCTCTTTTCCCAGCATAAATTTTAACTGATTACCATAGTGTGCCTGGTTTTCTGTTTCTGCCTTAATGCCCAGACGCTTTTCGAAAATAGCCTTTAAAACATCACCACAGTGGTCAACAGCAGCTTTATCCGTAGAAGGAGACTCAGCCAGTACCAAATCACTGATATCTTCCCTGATCTGGTCAATATGTTTCTGTAAGTAATTAACAACGCTCTTCATTGCCACACTCTCCGTATAGGTATTTACGGTTAGTATGTAACGAATTGCGATTGAAAAAGAATCAGGCACCTATGCTAATATTGTTGCCTTCAGGTCAACAATAATGGCAAAAACATGACATTGAGCACCTATCCAGAAAAAGCGATCCGTTATTTATATATGGTCGGATTGTACGGTGGGATCCGCAGAGCCGCCGACATCCTTGGCTTTAACCCTTCTGTTGTCAGTCGCCAAATCTCTCTTCTGGAAAGAACGATACAGCTGCCATTGCTGGAAAAAAGAGGACGTAACGTTGTCCTCACCGAGGCAGGAAGATTACTGGCTGATGATTACGCCATTACTCAACAAAAACGCAATGAACTTGAGCGGCAACTCAGCGATATGCGCCATATGCGTGGAGGGACCGTTACGCTGCGCGTTGGACAAGGGATGGTCCAGGAAATCATTACCCACGTCGTGAGTGATTTTGCCCAAATCTACCCGAATGTGTTTGTCGATATCACCTCTGGCAACATGGAAACATCGATGGAGCTCATTGCAAGAGGTGAAGTGGATATGGCCGTTGGATTTGGTCCCGTTGGACAACCAGCACTTAAACGATATAGCTATAATCGGGGAGCCATTTGTGCAATTGTCAGGAAAGATCACGCTATTTCTGGCTTAAAGAAGGTAACCCTTCAGGAGCTTTCCCAGCATCGCCTGATCGCTATGCATGAAAATTTTGGACTTCAGCGATATCTCACCGCGATGTTTCGTGATGAAGCAATTATGTTCAGGCCATCCTACTGCTGTAATTTGTTTACCAGCGCAATAGCCCTGTGCAGTGCGGGACTAGGGATTGCTTTTATGACTGAACAAACCGCTAATGCTAATTCTTATCCTGGGGAATTGGTGGCAATACCGATTGATCATCATATTGCCAGAGAGTGTCAGTGGCATGTATTGCGCAGTTCTGATCATCGTTTTACACCGGCGGCGCATTACTTATGGAAGTTACTGTGTAATTATTTAAGTGATTCCAGCACGTAGGAATGCGTAACATTACATGAGAAGCAGTGCTCCCTTTCTTACGACTGCTTAGTGCTGTGAGTTCAACCGATGGACGCAACACACTTATTGAACCGCTCTGCGGATGATTCATGGTCTAGCGTTTTTCCTGGCCTTTCGTTGAGTTGTCTGACATAACCAGGTTTTGCGGATCGCAAACCTGCAAAATTTGCTCCCTCATCCATAAATGCGCAGGCGAAGTACTGAGTGCCGGGCTGTAATAGGCTTTTAGAACATACTGTGGCGTCGGAAACGGGGGAGCGAACACCACCAGATTTTTCATATCAAAAACTGATGAGATACCCCGCTTGGGAAGTGTGATAACCAGATCAGTATTTGAAACGATGATCGGGGCAATCATCAGGCTTGGCAATTCAACAACGACCCGGCGACGTACCTGCTGACTTTCCAGATAACGATCGATAACACCCCGTGATTCCAGCCATGGACGCACCACAACATGTCCGGCGCTCAGATAACACTCATGGGTGAGAGTGTCTTGAATATCAGGGTGACCGCGACGCACAGCAACCACGTAATCATCAGTAAAGCAAATGATGGATTCAATGCCGCGCCGTGGGGCTTTCTGCTCTTCTTCAAAGCCAAGGGCATAATCAACTTTGCCTGAGAGCAAATCTTCGTCGGCGTTAAAATCGCGTGAGTAGATAATCTTAATGGTAATACCCGGCGCAAGACTGTTCACCCTGGCAATTAAGCCTGGCAGGATAACGGCGGCTGTGTAGTCCGTGGCGGCAAAGGTAAAACTCTCCCGGCTTTTTTCCGGCTCAAAGTGTTCTGGCTCATACAGGCAGGACGAAAGACTACCCAACGCAACAGAAATACTGGCCGCAATGCTTTCGGCTTTTGACGTGGGTACCATGCTTCCACCGGTGCGCACGAATAAGGGATCGTCGAGTGATGCTCGTAAGCGATTGAGCGCATGACTCAGTGCGGATGGGCTTAGTGCCAGTTCGTTGGCAGCCTCCGTCACGCTTCCATGCCGATAAAGCGAATCGAATATAAGCAATAAATTCAGATCGATCTTGCGCAACGTTGACATCATGGTTCTTCTTTCCCGGGTAATATTTAACTCAACAATAAATGAAAACTGTACATTTTAGTGTTGCATAAAATGCAGCGAAAGCAGGATGAAAAAAAGATAGTATATTTCCAACAAAATGATTCTGAAGAGGCAAAACCATGTCTACCCCTGCATTCCGTCTGGCCACCGCAGCTGATGTTGACCGTTGCTATAATATTGAAATCACGTCCTACGAAGGGGATGAAGCAGCAACGCGCGAGAAAATTGCCACCCGTATTAACCGCTATCCGGAAGGTTTCATGTGCATGGAGTTGGACGGCGACGTTGTAGGGTTCATCAATGCAGGCTGTGCATGGGAAGTCGTCATGTCTGATGAAGAGTTTAAAGAACTGGTAGGACACGATCCGGATGCGCCAAATGCTGTGATCATGTCTGTCGTTCTTCACCCGGACTACCAGGGAAAAGGATACTCGTCGTTACTCATGCGTGAATTCGTGGGACATATGAAGGCAATGAACAAAAAAACCATACACCTGATGTGCAAAGATCACCACGTCGATCTGTACGCTCATTTCGGTTACCAGTATATAAAACCGTCAGAATCAGAGCACGGTGGAATGGTCTGGCATGAAATGATGATGACGCTCTGATTTAACGATCCAGACACGACTCTTTTTCTGCTCATCTCCGGTTTGCGCTGACAGTCAGCAGTGGTTGTCAGCGCCCCATCATGAGACGTTTTTTCTATGCAAAATAAGCGAACTACTCCGCAGACGCTTAAGCGTACACGCCATTTTTAGATGGCCACTATCGGTGGCACCATTGGTTGCTGTACTGTATTTTAAATTACGTGTGCTGTGTGCCAAAAGCTGACCGTCACTATTCGGTTTTCGTCGATAAGTAGGCCAGTATAAAATCAAAATTGCAGCGCCATCCACCAGGATAGCATCATTTAGGTAAGGCTCGTTCGCATTGAAAATTGTCCCCCCAGTCGCGCATCGCAAGTAAAACCGGTTTCAACGAGACACCCAGTGGGGTGAGTTCATACTCCACTCTCGGAGGCACTTCAGCGTACACGGTACGGCTGATGATGCCATCGGCTTCCAGTTCGCGTAGCTGTAGCGTAATCATGCGGCGAGTGGCAGTATCAATAAGCTTACACAATTGGTTAAAGCGCTGTTTTCCATCAAGCAAATGAAAAAGAATTATCGGTTTCCACAGCCCGCCAATAACCCCAAGTGTGACTTCAACAGAACATCCAGTGCGTTGGGTGTTGTGCTGCCGGGACATTTTCTTATCTGAAAATTCATCGGTATCATTCATGTAACTTAGTCTCAAAATTGTGCGTACTTGATAGGTTAATACCTGGCAGTATAATAGATTTACTTCGTTATGGAACGAGTAATTTTAAAATAATCATGACTATACTTATAAAATAATTACAGCCACCACTTATCGAATATTAATTTAATGTCTTTAATGGTTTACGTATTAATTTATGAAATCAATCAAGAGGATTTATGAAAGCAATAGCTATTACACACTCAGGTGAGCAGAGCGATAATCTTGATTATCTCCTTGAGATTGATATACCTGTTCCGATTGCTACCGGGCGCGATCTTTTAATTGAAGTGAAAGCCGTTGCGGTTAATCCTGCCGATGTTAAGGTTCGTGCGTGGCATAATACCAATACGCCTCGCGTACTGGGCTGGGATGCGGTCGGTATTGTTAAATCTGTCGGTGAAAACGTGACGCTGTTTAAAACAGGTGATGAAGTCTGGTATGCAGGAGCGTTAACGCGTCCGGGCAGCAATTGTGAATATCAACTGGTCGATGAGCGCATCGTAGCGCATAAACCCACATCACTTAGCCGCGCTTCAGCCGCAGCCATGCCGTTAACCAGTATCACCGCATGGGAGTTGCTGTTTGATCGTCTTGCCATTGAAGAAGGTGGCAACACTGGCGATACACTGCTGATTGTCGGCGCGGCTGGCGGTGTGGGGTCCGTGCTAACACAGCTGGCACGGCAATTAACCAAAATGACCGTTATCGGCACCGCCTCCCGGCCAGAAAGTCAGGAATGGGTAAAAAGCGTCGGGGCGCATGAGGTCATCGATCACAGTAAACCACTCGATGAAGAACTGGCCCGCATCGGCATTAACGAAGTCACCCATGTGGCAAGTTTGACAAATACCGACGATCATTATCACGAATATATAAAAATCATCGCTGCACAGGGAAAACTAGGCATTGTCGATGACCCTAAATTTATTGATGCGGTACCGCTGAAAGGAAAATGTATTTCACTGCATTGGGAAGCAATGTTTGCCCGCTCAATGTTCGAAACAAAAGATATGATCAACCAGCATTTATTACTTAAGCGAGTTGCTGAATTAGTGGATAACGGTGTTATTCAGACTACGCAAGGAGATAATTATGGTCATATTACCGCAGAAAATTTGCGCAGGGCTCATAAAAAAATAGAAACAGGTAGGATGATCGGAAAAATTGTTCTTGAGAACTTTTAACACGCCCTCCCCCCTCTTTTCGTGAATATCAAATTAATTAAGGTCAATATATGAAATGCTATAAATTAACCGGTCTTTCCAATCCTGCCTTAAAACTTGAAACCATCACAGCCAGCGCGCCAGGTGCCGGGCAAGTTGCCATTGCCATAAAGGCTGTTTCCTTAAACTACCGTGACCTGATCGTTACCGAGTATGCCAAAGATAGCGTTCCCGTCTCTGACGGAGCCGGTGTGATTGTGGAGGTGGGTGAAGGTGTTACGGATTATCAGGTGGGCGACCGTGTCGTCATTGGTTTTATGCCTGACTGGGTAGAGGGCAGCTATTCAGAAGCGAAGAAAGCCTCCTCTCTGGGCGGCTCTGGCATTGATGGCGTCTTAACCGAGCGTTTTATTGTCTCCTCCACCAGCATTTGCCGCATCCCTGATAGTCTCTCTTTTGAAGAGGCGGCTACCCTCCCTTGTGCTGCGGTTACCGCCTGGTCTGCGCTGTTTGAGCACGGCACATTAGCACCGGGCAGTACGGTTCTGCTCCAGGGGACCGGTGGCGTCTCCATCTTTGCTCTGCAAATGGCAAAATTAGCGGGTTGTCGGGTCATCATCACCTCCAGCTCCGATGAAAAGCTGGCCCGCGCTCGCGAGCTTGGTGCCGATGAAACAATCAACTATAAAAAGACCCCAGAATGGGCAGACGAAGTGCTGAAGCTGACCAACGGTCAAGGGGTCGACCTTGCGGTTGACGTGACCGGGCCCGCTACGCTGAATTTAACGACCAGGGCCACGCGTTTTGGCGGTCGCATTTCGTTGATTGGCGTGCTCTCAGGGTACAATGGCACGATTGACATCGGCATTCTGGAAAAGCGCATTTCGCTGCAGGGCATCTACGTTGGGCCGGTATCGACACTGGAAAAAGTCGTTCACTCCGGCATTAAACCTTATATTGACCAGGTATTTACCTTTGATGAAGCCGAACTGGCTTATCAAACCCTGAAGGGAAGCCAGCATTTCGGGAAAGTTGTCATCAAAATCTGATTGATCCGTGAACGACAAATTGACACCTGAATAGTAATAAAGAGGGGGGTAAAGACAATTTGTCTTGTGACAGTAAACTTGTCTTTGATAAAAATCAGGTGCTGATTAATCACTGACCCTTCTCGACTTACTCGTGATGAGGCAAGCCTTACTGGCGAGGTCTGGTTTCTATATCGGGCCATACTCAGGATGCTTTTTCATGTACTGTCATGATAAAAACCAATGGGCCTTCCCCCCTGTTTTCATAGAAATGAGGAACATCCGTTCTGGCCGTTGCCGAACAACCGGTCTTCACCAGATACGGATGATCCTGTACGCCCAGTGTAAGCGTGCCCATCTGAACATAAAATAACTCAAGCGTCCCTTGCGGGTGACCGGGCGAAGCAAACTTTTCCCCAGGCTGCATTTCCCACATCCAGAGCTCTGTCATATCAGGACCACCCGATCCCGCGAGCAACCTTGCTCTCCCGCCTTTTTCCCCCTCCCACAATTCTGGGATCTCATCTTCAGCAATGAGATGCACGGTCGGTTTTGAACTGACATCCACAAAGTCAGCCACCGAAACGCCCATCGCGGCAGCCAGGCGGCACAACAAGGCAATGCTGGGATTCGCCCGGCATCCCTCAATATCAACCAGCGCCCCTTTGCTGACGCCTGCCCGGCGGGACAGCTCATCGAGTGATATTTTCTTTTGCTTACGATACTGCTTAATCCGCTGAGATACGGCTTCATTCACGGTACTGGCAATAGTATCAGCATCGGTCATTAAATTGACTTTTTTGGTCATCGGTCATTATCATGGAATAAATTAGTCATTACAGGATTATCACGTGCTAACAGTATCTCCGTCAATTGCCCCTGAAATTTATCGTATTGCACCCGGTTTTCGGGCGCTAAGTATCTATGTAAAAGCCGCGCCGGTGCTGAACCCCGGTATTGGAGAAACGGCACTGCGAGAAGCATGTGAAGCAGTAATGGTCGGTAAACCTGAATGGGCGGAGTCTCATCTGGCCGCATGGGCTGAAATTTTCCAGAGGTTTGGCGCAAAACCCAAACGCACTCCTTGTTCAGCTGATGCGTTACGTAAGCGTGTATTACGCGACGGTGTAATGCCAGCGCTCGATCCCATCGTTGATCTTTATAACGCCGTTAGCCTCCGCTTCGCCATTCCGGTTGGTGGAGAGAACATCGCTACCTATCAGGGTTCACCACGTCTTATTGTGGCAAAAGGAACAGAACCTTTTGATACTATAAAAGAAGGTGCTTCTGCAGTTGAATATCCTTCACAAGGTGAAGTTATCTGGTGTGATGACCACGGAGTAACTTGCCGCCGCTGGAACTGGCGACAGGGGATCAGAACCCGCTTAGGCGTTGAGGCTCAGCAGATGTGGTTCATCCTGGAGAGTCTGCCGCAAATGCCCCTTGAGAAGCTTTATGAAGCCGGAAAGACGCTGACTGACGGTCTTGAAAAAATGATGCCCGGTCTGTGGTTAGATGTGACTCTCATCGAAGAGCAATGCCATTAATCTCATTCAGGAAAAACACAATGTTCACCGGCTTGTCTGCTTTTCCGTTAACCCCGATTACCGCCAGCAGCATCGACGAACCGGGGTTCAGTAAGATTCTGACCCGCCTTACGGCAGCCCATGTTGATTCTCTTGGTATTCTGGGGTCAACCGGAAGCTATGCGTATCTGACTCGAGAGCAGCGCAAGCGCGTAGCAATGTTGGCAAAACAGCATGCCGGGGACATCCCTGTAATGGTGTGTGTAGGGGCGGTCAGTACCGATGCCATTCTGCATCTGGCAGATGATGCTCAAGCAGCCGGCGCAGATGCCCTTCTGCTCCCGGCGGTCAGCTACCAGTCACTCCGTGATGAAGAAGTCTTCGCACTATTCGAGACAGTTACCCAGCAGGTGTCTATACCGGTGTGTATTTATGATAATCCGGGCACCACGCATTTTACCTTTACGGATGAACTGCACGGGCGTATCTCATCACTTGAAGGTGTTCGCTCGATTAAGATCCCCGGTGTCCCGGATAGTCCGGTGGCAGCGACGGAACGGGTTGCGGCGTTACGTCAGCACCTGCGCCCTGACGTAACCATCGGTATTAGTGGCGATGCCTCTGCCGGGCTGGGATTAAATGCAGGCTGTGAGGTCTGGTACTCCGTGTGCGGCGGTTTGTTCCCGGAAACAGCAAAACAGATCACAGAGGCTGCAGCAGCGCAGGATCATGCTCGCGTCACAGCACTAACAACCCGACTGGAACCATTGTGGGCGCAGTTTCGTAAACATGGCGGAAGCATTCGCGTGATTGCCGCTGCCGCTGGCGTGCTGGGACTTACCGATACGGACTGCCTGCCTCGTCCTCTGCAACCGTTATCAGCAGGCGATATCACGGACATTGCCCGTGTGATAACCACGCTGAGTCTGAAGTAACCGACACTGAGAACCGACAGTCAGCCGGTCCTTCTGCAATCTGACCGGCAAATTGCCTTCATGGCAACCCTTCGGTATACAAAAACTCCGGCTAAGGCAGGTCTTGCCCGCTATGCCAGTTCCGCGATGCATCAAATTTTCATTACTGTTTTCTGTCCATTGCAGGAACCAGCACGAAAGCCATAAACAAGAGAATACTAATCAGCAAAAAAGCATCAGAAAATGCCATTGTTTGAGCTTGCAACATCATCATGTGACTCAGTAATTTTGTTGCTGCCAGTAGTCCAGTGGTACCGTCACTTCCTCCCTGAATGAAAATAGCGTTGTAACTGGTAATGAACTCATTGACAGTTTGTGGCACGGACGCCACTTTTTCCCCAATCCTTTGGAAATGAAAATTAGTCCGGTTATTTAGAATAGTCCCGCACAGAGCAATTCCGATAGCGCCTCCCAAATTGCGCGTCAGATTAAAGACCCCCGATGCCAGTTTCAGCCGTTCTTTCGGTATACCGCCCAGGGTTAATGTCACGATGGGTGCCATCGCAAATTGCTGCGAAACGCCTCTGATAGCCTGCGGTAGCAGTAATTCTTGCCATCCCCATTGATGGGTTATTGGGGTGAAAAGAAACATAGAAAATGCAAATCCACCCAGCCCAACCATCAATAACCATTGCAGGTTTATTTTTTTACTCAAATATAAATAAAGAGGCACTGACAGGATTTGAAATATACCGGTCGTGCAAACAGCCACGCCAATGTCCATCGAGCTAAACCCTCTGACCTGCCCCAGAAATACCGGCGTCAGGTAAACGGTTGAGAATATCCCAACACCTCCGGCAAAAGAGAAAAAACAACCTAGCGAGAAGTTTTTATCCCTGAACGCATAAAGATCCATAATGGGATTCGATATAGTGAGAGTGCGTAGCGTAAATAAAAGCGCGCTCACCAGTGTCAGACTCGATGTCAACATAATCGTACTGTCGTCAAACCATCCCCACCGGGCCCCTTCCTCCAGAGAGTATTCCAGACATCCCAGTGTAAGCGCGAGTAGTGCAATGCCAGGATAATCAGCACCTTTAAGGAGTGCCAGGTTGGGTTTATCAACATCGACCAGGAAAGGTATGCTCATCAACAGATAAAGACCAGGTACTATATTGATATAAAAAAGCCAGCGCCATTCAAGGTTATCGGTAATCCATCCTCCAAGGGTTGGCCCAAGCATTGGGGATAGCGATGCCAACGCACTGACTACGGCGGCAGCTAACCCCAACTCCTTTCCCTGGTAATAAATAAAGGCAGTGGTAAAGACCAACGGGATCATCGATGCTCCCGCAGCTCCCTGCAAAGCGCGGAACACAATCATGCTCTGAATATTCCATGCCAGACCGCAGGCCACGCTCATTACGGTAAAGGCCCCGGCAGAGAGCGTAAAAAGCCAACGGGTGGAGAACACCCGCGAGAGCCATCCCGAGAGAGGAATAATAATGATTTCTGCAATCAGATAGCTGGTCTGAACCCATGCCATCTCATCTTTACCTGCTGAGAGTCCGCCGCCGATTTCATTAAGGGAGGCCGAGACAATCTGAATATCAAGCTGGGCAATAAACAGTCCAATACACATACTGGCAAAGGCAATATGTTTTCGCATAGCTGCCCCCATCAGTGTCGTTCGTTGACGCTAACGGTCACTGAAAGCCCGGGGCGAAGAATCCGCGCCAGTTCATCTGTTTTATCAATGGCAATCCGCACCGGAACGCGTTGCACTATTTTAGTAAAATTGCCGGTAGCATTTTCTACAGGGATCAGGCTAAAGGTGGCTCCAGTTGCTGGCGCCAGGCTTTCGACGTATCCGTGAAAAACGTTGCCGTGTAGAGCATCTGCCCGTATCTCCGCTTTCATCCCGGGTTTCATCCCGGCAATCTGGCTTTCCTTAAAATTCGCATCGATCCACAGACCGCTGCTCGGGACAACGGAGGCTAATTGCGTTCCTCCCGCCACCCAGCTACCAACACGAGCACGACGGTTTGCAACAGTACCTGTTATAGGGGCCCGAACAACCGTGTATTCCAGATCGAGCAACGCCCGATCCAGTGCCGACTTCGCCTCCTTAAGACCCGCTCTTGCGACTTCCAGTTGAGCAGATAACATTGTCAGGCGCTGCTGCTCAGTCTGGTAATCATTCGCTGCTTTGCGTTCTCTGGCTATCATCCGTTGATAATCAAGCCGGGCGTTATCTTTGATTTGTTGAGAAATGGCCGCCGACTTTGCCAACAGTTCGTAACGCTGGCTGTCTTTCAAACTCTTTTGAACATCGAGTTTTGCCGCCTGCCAGGTTTCAGCGGCACTCGCTATAACCGATTGCTGCATCGTGATACTGGCACGAATACTGTCGAGGCAGGCTTTGCTTCTTGATACTTTTGCCTTGGATTGAGCAACAGCAGCGCGATAATCACGGTCATCCAGGCTAAGGATAATATCGCCTGCTTTAACGAGTTGATTATCACGAACCTCAATCCGGGATATATAACCAGATACTTTACTGGCCACGACGGTGATATTCGCCCCGATATAAGCATCATCCGTTGATTGTATAAAGCGCCCATTCATTAACCACCATCCGTAAAAAATAACACCAGCCATCAGGCAAATTATTCCCACTGTGCTGATAAGGTGTCTTTTAAAAAAAATCATCATTAATTGCTGCCACTCAGATTGTCTTCACACCGTGCACCCTGATGAGGTTGCACAACCGATACAGAAAAATTAACATGTCTTTTTTGATAATTAATGCCAATAAACACATCCAAAATGACAATTACGCTACAACCAGAAGCTCTGCCGGGGCACCACATCATCGGGCTGGATTCTGAACATTTGAACGGAGGGATAGTGCCGTGGCATAAGCACATTTATGCCCAACTGCTCTATCCTGCGGAAGGCGTCGTGAGGGTATGGGCGGGAGACAGCGTCTGGATGGTCCACGCCAGTTGTGCATTATGGCTGCCGCCGCAGATGCCGCATAAATTTGTAGCAACAGGTAACGTTTTGCTGAAAACCGTACTGATCAACGAGGCGCAGAGCAAAATAGTAGGAAATACGTGTTTTACGACCGGGATATCACCGCTGTTAAGAGAGTTACTGATTGCAATAAATCAGCTTACGCATCAGCAAAAATACAATGCTGACAGTGAACAGCAGAAGCGTTTTGCTGCCCTGGAGACATTAATATTGCAGGAAATAAAATCAGGGGGAAAAGTATCGCTGGAACTTCCCTGGCCACGGGATGTACGGCTCCAGTCGCTTTGCGAAGAGTTAATGAGTCATCCAGGATATCTGCCCACGCTGGATAATCTGGCCGATAAACTCAGCGTCAGTAATCGCACGCTTATGCGTCTCTTTGTGAAAGAAACTGGCCTGACATTTCGACACTGGATCCAACAAATGCATGTCATAAGCGCAATCTCATTACTGGAAGAAGGGAGTTCTGTAGCGAAAATAGCTCACCATTTGGGCTATTCCTCAGCGGAATCTTTCGGGAATATGTTTAAACGCAAGACCGGCTCTTCACCGGGGAAATATAGCGCCTCGATAAATTAAGATATGCTATGACATTTTTATAGGAACAATATGTTAGCTCCTCACTGAAAGCTGCGCTTTAAACCTTATCGACGGTAGCTCAGTGCCAGTAGCGGAAGTTAGTAACGTCCGCCCTGCATCACCTGGAAGGACGCAGATCAATCTCTTCCCGCCAGAAAAAGAGCGATAATGACATTCCTTTTGAGATCAGGCGTTCAAAAACGTCGATTCATTTCTCTTGCCTGTAACCGGAGAGGCGGCGCTCAAGGTTGGTCCGAACCTGCGACCACTCATCATCAATTATGCTGTATCGTATGGAAGTACGTTTTCGACCATCAGGCATAATTCGTTCATTTCTGATGATGCCTTCCTGGACCGCGCCAATACGGAGAATGGCAGCCTGGGAACGCTCATTCAATACATCAGTCGTAAACTGAACGCGAACACACTTAAGTTGCTCAAAGGCGTATCGCAGCAGTAACAGTTTACTCTCGGTATTTGCAGCTGTTTTTTGCCAGCTTTGTGAATACCAGGTATGACCAATTTCGAGTTTTCGGTTTTCGCGATCAATCTTCCAGAAACGCGTTGACCCAATGACACGTTGGTCGGATGAGAGCGTTACAGCAAACGGCATGACAGTGCCTTCGGCCTGCCCCTTCAAGGCTTTCTGAATATACGAATCAGCGGTGTCAGCAGACGGAACCACCGTAAATGGCAAGGACCAAAGCTCCCCATCTTGAGCCGCATCAATCAATAGTTGAGCATCAGTCTTAAGCAGAGGACGGAGCGTTACAAGAGATCCTTGTAAAGTAGGAGTCATATTTGTGGCCTCACAGTTCTTTTGTGTCGATGGATTGGGCAGCATAATCCTGTACTGAATTGCTTACTATGCTCCGTTTGCATTTAATAATCGACCAATCAAGAGGCTATTATCTGCCCACCGTTCATAATATATGACAATGTTAGTCATTTCCCCGTGCGGTGATAACAGTCGTCAACGTCCGTTCCTCGCTGTGAGTTCAACTGATGTCTCCAAAACTGTCCGTCCCATGCCAGAAGCGGAAGTGACGTTTGTCACAGTGTGTTTTATTTATGGCTCGATAGCGTTGAATGCTCGTTTCGCTGATTTGCCTGAGCAGAGTGCAATACCACAGACAATCAGTAGCGCGCTGACCAGATGATATAAATGTAATGGTTCACTGAGAAACATCACGCTGAATAAACCACCACTCAGCGGGATGAAATGGGAAAACACTTCTCCACGCGTCGCGCCAATCGCCTGAATGCCTTTATTCCACAACAAATACGAGAGCCACGACGGAAAAATGATCAGGTACAGCAGACCAATAACCAAACCGCGGTGACTAAATTCCGCAAGCGGCGGAATACCATTTTTTGCCATAGAGAAAATCAATATTGGAAGAAGCATTATGGCACCTATCGTCGCGCTAACGGCCACAAACGCATTTCCCCCCACTTCACGAGGTTTAAGACGTAGAAATGCGCAATATACCGCCCAACTTGCTGCTGATCCCATCGTCCACAGATCGCCACGATTGAGGTGTTTTAGGGTATCCAGGTGCCATAAATCCCCCTGCATCACCAGACAGACCACACCAAAAGAGCTGATAATAACTCCAGCGATATTCTGAATTGTTATTTTTTCTTTGAAAATAGTTTTATTGATCAATAAAACCAATGCCGGTGTCGTAGACAAATAAATGGCAGCATTAAGTGAGGAAGTATATTGCAGACCAATGTACAGAGTCAGTGGAAATAATACCTGACCAAACAAAGCCAGGAAGATGATTATGTGAGAAGAACTCTGCATAACATTCCATTGCCCGCGAATCTGCCTGTAGTAAAGCGCTACCAGCAACATGGCAGTGAAGATCCAGCGAGCAGAGGATAATAGAACAGGGTCAACAAGACTGACCAATAGATGTCCTACCACATAATTCCCACCCCAAAAGCACGCGGCGAGAGTGAGTAATAAATAAGGCATAGCTATACCCTTTAATAATACATTTTTGTTCCCTGGAACATTACCGCGAAGAAAATGGAGATGCTAATATAAAGTTTTGCTCAAATGGCATCGTTTTAAACTATGAAATTTACCCTCAGGCAACTTGAATTTTACATAGCATTAGCAGAAACATTGCAAGTTTCTAAAGCTGCCAGCCGTTGTCACGTTTCGCAGTCTTCCATGACTGTCGCGTTACGGAATCTGGAAGAGGCACTTGATGCACAGCTCTTCCTGCGTCAGCCAAAAGGCATTCGGCTCACTTTGGCCGGGGAACGCTTTCTGACGCATGCCCGTACGATTATCAGCAACAGCCACATCGCCCTGGAGGATTTGCATCGCCAACCGGAAACGACTACCGGAAAGGTGCGGATAGGGATAGCTCAGACGCTTTCGGCTTACCTGCTACCGGAGATGCTGAGCGACATTGAAAACCGTTTCCCCTTACTGGAAATTGACTATTTCGAGGCCACGGCTCCTGACCTGCTGGCTGCTCTGCGCCAGCAGCAGGTCGATTTTTGTCTACTTCTCACATCAAACATTCAGCGCGACAGCGACCTGGAGGTCGAAACCATTATTCGCTCGCTGCGCCAGCTGTGGATCGCCCCAGGCCATGCTTTATTGAGTCAGTCTGTTATCCGCCTGCGGGATATCGTGAAGCTGCCCTTTTTGATGCTCGAAACCGATCAATATCCCACGGTGATCACCAATGTCTGGCAGCACGCTGGCTATCAGCCCTCCATCCACTTTCGCAGTAACTCTTTTGAAGCCGTGCGCAGCCTCGTCGCCCAGGGCAACGGTATCACCATCTTATCCGACCTGGTCTATCGCCCCTGGTCGCTAAACGGTCAGCGCGTCATTCGTCGGACGATCGAAGACTGTATCACCTACATGGACGTCGGCGTGGTCACCAACGCCGGACAACCACTGTCAGCTCCAGCTCAGCGATTTAGGGATTTTTTACGTTCGCTGATTGTGAGACTTGAGGGTAAGAGCTAAGTGCGTTGTTAAAAATCCGTTCAGGGAAACTAATGAATGAATATGCGCAAGGCTCCGTCCCAGGGTACAGAACATATGCTGGGCATACATCTTGAATTGCAACACAACCTTCTGCCAGTGCTGTTGCGACCTCTACGTTATGGAATACCCGCCCTTTTGATTCGGATATCTACGTGAGCCCAGCTACCGGGGAACGACTCATGAAAGATTAAGAATGAGCAGTTCCTGCTTACCCCCAAACTACTGATGAAAAACGCGCATACCGAGAGGCGCTCACTCATTACTGAATGGTTGGAACGGACAGTTTTTTGTGACATGCATCAACTAATTATCCTCACAATGTTAATTAACAGAGTTTATAACCGCATTTATATATGTGTTGTGGATAATTATATGGAGTTATTATGATTTCTTCGGTAAATCGTGTTGGTTATGGTTATGTTGACAGCCTTAACTACCTTAATGATAAGGCAACACCTCCCGCATCGAAGTCAACATCAGGTCAAATCTGCCCTCAGACGGGTTTATGGAAAAATGAGTCATACAAGGTTGTTACAAGTGTCGATAAGGGGGAAGTGATGCCTCAGTACCAGGGGCGGGATGTTGAGTGGGAGTTTGAGCATACAGGTAACAACAAGGATGGCATGCAGCTCAGCGGTGAGATTGAATAAATTATGGTTATGCTTAAGTTTTTCAATCAAATGGCCGCAATGAATAGATAGTAAGATATCACTATCTTATTTTGTGCCTCATTATAATAAGTTCAAAATCTCTTCTTTGTGCCTGTTCGAGTCCGTGCCCGTGCAGGCTTTTTTTTACATCAATTTTCTCGGATAACATTTAACCACGACTGTCCCGTCCTACCGCTTCCAGTCTGATTAAACTCCGCCCTAGAAGTCCAGATCCAGTTGACTGGGCTTTTGCGCGCATTCAGCGGGCAAATTCGAGATACAGACCATGCCAGATATCGTTCTCCATCATCGTGAGTATGGACAGACAGAACCATTTTCTGTCCGATTTGTCCTCGTTTCTGGACTGCGATCGAGGGAAAAGAAACCGTACTTTCCTAAAAGGTCTTTTCCATACAGCAGGGAAAGCGGTATGAAACGAGCAGCCGTTATGCGGATCGGGTAAGTTTGTTGAACAACAGGACACCGTCCCGATGCCCCCATTACGCCACCAGCGCACAGCCTGAATAAAAAACGCGCTGCAAAATCAACAAAATATAATCAACCTGCTTAATTACTCTGCAATCGCGTGAGATCGGGAAGAAAAATGCTATTTCCCTCTTGCCTCATTCGGTCTGTGCCGCTAATATTCGTCCCCGTTGTCACCTACAACGTTGCGTTCATAGCTCAGTTGGTTAGAGCACCACCTTGACATGGTGGGGGTCGTTGGTTCGAGTCCAATTGAACGCACCATCTTGCGTCCGTAGCTCAGTTGGTTAGAGCACCACCTTGACATGGTGGGGGTCGGTGGTTCGAGTCCACTCGGACGCACCAAATCATCTCTTTGATTTGGTGCTATTTCCCTTCGAAATTCTCTTTTTATCTCCAGTTTGTATCCTTGTTTTATCATTTCCCATGATGATTCAATAGCAATGCGTTAAATCATTCTAAATTCCATGCTCAACGCGTATTATTCATCTTCTTCGTATAATGTCTTTCGTCAGAGCCCGGATACCATGCCCTCTTCCATCCTCCTGTTCGCCGCGGGCAGTTTACGCCCGGCATTTACCCCGCTGATAAGCCAGTTCGCGCACCAGAGCGGAATAGACGTCAAGGTTGAATATGGCCCGGCCGGTTTATTGCGTGAGCGTATTGAAGCGGGAGAACCGTGCGCGCTTTTCGCCTCGGCCAACCGGGAACATCCACAAAACCTGTTAGCACGCAATAAAGCCATCTCTACGCACACCTTTTGCTGGAACAAACTGAGCCTGGTCAGCAACCGAACTGGTGTCTGGCTGGATTTACTCCGCGACCCAACGCTGCGACCTGGTACATCAACGCCCGGCTGCGACCCTTCCGGAGACTATACCTGGGCATTTTTCGACAATATGGATGTACTGGAACCAGGACTCGGGCAACAACTCCGGACGCGCGCTATTCCGTTAGTTGGCGGTCGTGATACGGTAAAAATCCCGCAAGGAGAACTGGCGAGCGCCTGGATCCTGCGCCAGGGGCTGGCCGATCTGTTTATCGGTTACGCGCATTACGCACACGCGCTGCGCGCGATGCCCGACATACATTACGTGGCTATTCCTGATGAGCACAATATTCGCTGCGAATATCAACTGGCGGTGCTTGAGGCATCCAAAGAAGTCATGGCGCTGGTTGAATTCATTCTCTCCCGCGGCGGGCAGGCGTTCCTGACCTCCGCAGGATTCTTACCGCTTAACGACGAATAGAAAACAGCGGTGCGATAAACGGCGTCTGGTAGTTCTCCACGCTGAGTCTTCTCAGCGTTAAGCCATAAGCCAGGAATAAATTCTCCTCCGTCACAATGCTGTCCGTTACCCCAGCCCGCCATTTTCCTTCAGGGAGTAGCAGCAAAGTATGGGAAGCAACCTGTAACGCATGAAGCGGATCGTGGGTCGAAAAGAGAATGCTGCATCCCTGTTGATGGGCCAGATCGCTGATGAGCTGGAGCACCACCTGCTGATTGGCGAGATCCAGCGCGGAGCACGGTTCATCAAGTAACAACGTTTGACACTCCGTCACCAGAGCCCGGGCAATCATCACCAACTGTTGCTGGCCGCCAGAAAGTGAGCCAAATGAGCTTGAGGCGAGATGCGCGATATTCAACTGCTCTAACGCCTGCATTGCTCTTTTTTGATCCTGCGGACTGGGTTGCGCAAAAAGCTTCACGTGCTGTGCTCGCCCCATCAGCACCACGTCGCTGACCGTGTACGGAAACGGCGGATGGCTATGCTGCGCCACAATCCCTATCCCACCGTTATTTTCAATACTCCCGCCTAAAGCAGGCAGCGTGCCGGTTAACGTATCGAGCAGTGTACTTTTACCCAGGCCGTTGCGTCCCAGCACAACCCAGATCTCACCTTTCTGGCAACAGAACGTTAGCGGTTCAAATAGCGGTGCGCGATACCCATAAGTAAGCTGATTTACACGCAGTGCGGCAGGTATCATGATTTCTCCCGACGGCTGGTACGAATGAGTAAGAAAGCAAACAACGGCGCGCCGAATAATGCGGTAATGATCCCCAGCGGTATCTCCGCGTGCATCAGGGTGCGGGCAATATCATCCACCACAATCATAAATCCGCCCCCTAACCAGAAGGCGCACGGCAGTAAACGACGATGATCAACCCCCACCAGCAAACGCGCCAGATGCGGAATCACTAATCCAACCCAGGCAATACTGCCGCTGACCGCCACCTGAGCAGCGACCAAAAATGCGCAGCACACCAAAATGCTACGTCGCAGAGGAACCACCGCCACACCCAGTGCTCTGGCATCTTTGTCATTGAGCGATAACAGGTTTATCCGCCAGCGTAGCTGGTACAAAACTGTCGCGGCAATACCGACCGGAACCGCCAACAGCAGTACTTTATGCCAGTTGGCCGTCGCGAAACTGCCCAGCAACCAGAACACGATATTAGGTAACGTCTCTTCGGTATCAGCCTGATACTGGATCAGGCTCACCAGCGCGGCAAAAAAGCCGCTCAAAATGATACCCGACAGGATCAACACCAGCGTATTCTCAAGCCCCTGTAACGCAGCAATGGCATACACCAGGATTAACGCCGTCAGACCAAAGAAAAACGTTGACCCCATCATCAGCCAGGGCGAAAGACCGAGCAGGATGGCCAGCGTTCCACCAAAGGCCGCCCCCGACGTCACACCGATAATATGCGGGTCGACCAGAGGATTATGAAATACCCCTTGCAACGTCGCGCCGCATAACCCCAGCGCACCCCCCGCCAGCAGCGCCATCAGAATACGCGGTAGCCTGACCGTCCAGATCACCTGGCTGGCTATTCCCTCAGCGTCGTTATAGTGCGTCAGGTGGTAAAACACCTCGCTTAGCGACAGCGGATATTGTCCGAGGCATAGCGAACTGACACCCAGCAACAGGACCACAACAATTAAGAGCGGTTGCTGGGGCAAAATACAATTACTTAGCTGCATCAGACTGCCAGTTCACACGATAAAAACGCTGATAGTAATCTTGCGCCTGCGCATCAACGTCCACGTCTTTATAGGCATCCGGATACAGTTTTTTAGCCATCCACAGTTCACCAATCGCCAACGCTTCCGGCATCGGATAGCCCCAGGCTTTGGCGTATTCAGGCATCAACCAGACGCGATGATTTTTCACCGCATCAATCCCCTGCCAGTTCGGATCGTTTAGGATCTGAGTTACCACCTGCGGATAGCGATCCTGGACAAAAATCACCTGCGGGTTCCACGCTAATACCTGCTCCAGCGCAACCTGACGGGCACCTTTCACACTGGCAGCCGCCACGTTTAATCCCCCCGCGTGCTGCATCATCAGTCCTGTGTACTTCCCGGAGCCGTAAGTCATCAGGTCGGGGTTAGCCATATAAATACGGACTTTTTGCGCATCCGGGATGTTTGCCACCGGCGCATTGAATTTTGCCCGCGCGGCAAAAACGTAGTCGATTAACGTTTCAGCCTGCGGTTTGCGCCCCACGACATCCGCAATCAGGCGAATACCCTGCTTCAACCCTTCGTTGTAGACCTGCTCTTCATTGACCATGGTCGCGTTCATTTTATTCTGTTGCCCGTCGGCATCTTTGCGCAATGAGATAGCCACGACCGGAATACCGGCGTTCTGAATCTGCTGGATCATCTCCGCGGGCGCATAGTTGGCAACAAAAACCACCTGTGGATGAATCGCCAACAGGCTTTCGATGTTCACGCTGGTGAGATCGCCCGGAGTCGGCAATGTAGCAATTGTCGGCATAAAGCGCGCAAATTCAGGCCCGAGCTGCTTTTTCCAGCTCGACATCACACCAACAATGTCCTGCTGGGCATTGAGCTGGACCAGAATATTCAACGTCTGGTGTTGCAGCACGACCACTTTGTCCACATGGTCAGGAATCGTGACCTGTCGACCAAGCTGATCGGTGATCGTACGGTCGGCCTGAGCAGAAAACGCAAACAACATGCTGGCGCATACCAGCACAAAAGAGCGGAAAGTTAACATGGGATACCATCTGAATAGAGGAGTAAAAACGATATGCATTAAATTATATAACGTGATGACTGGCAACCCATTATCATCATGCAACGCACCAAACCCCACATTTAAGAGCGGTAAAAATGGCGTGCGATCCTTATCACGCCTGTCTTTACACACAAGTGTTACTCCTGTGGAGGTAACGCATTTAAAATTCGCATCGCCTGCGCTGGAGTGAGCGAATAATCGAAGAACTGGCGATAAAAATCGCGCGTCACGCCGACCATATCCAGACCGTTAAACAGCGCAGGATGCAGTTTTGATGCGGCCCATTGCAGCTGTAGCGCGCTTTCAGTGCCGTAACGGTCCCAGGGGAACACGCCCGCCGGATTGCGCCAGACGTTACCCTGCTTAACCGCGTTAAGTTCTTTGAACAATGCCGCATATGGCGAACTGGCGATATCACCGCACCCCG
Organism: Citrobacter sp. A316; assembly: GCF_002042945.1. Classification (NCBI taxonomy): domain Bacteria; kingdom Pseudomonadati; phylum Pseudomonadota; class Gammaproteobacteria; order Enterobacterales; family Enterobacteriaceae; genus Citrobacter; species Citrobacter sp. A316. The sequence goes on along the minus strand of NZ_MVFZ01000005.1, from coordinate 53,422 downwards.
CACCGAGAATAATGACCTGCGGTTGCCAGTAAAGTACCCTTTCAGGCGACACCTCCTTCATGTTGCCATCCACTTCACCTGCCGCATTCCGTCCCCCCGTCAGCGTAATCCAGGTATCGATCAACGTGTTCCTGCCATCGACTTTAAGCGGATTCAGCGATTGAATATGAAGTACCCGAGGGCGCTGATTTTCCGTCAGCCCCGTCGTTTTAGCCTGCACATCCGCGAGTACACGGTTGAGATACTGATTGTAAGCCGTCGCCCTGACGCGAGCCTGCTCGGTACCCAGTACTTCTGCCGTTGTAGTGACCGATTTTTCCATCGAAGCATAGTCAGTAAATGCCATTTCAAGGGCCGGGATACCCGCCTGGCTGTAGCTTTGAGCATCCCCTTTTCCTTTTGCCACAAACACCACATCGACGTGCCGAGCCAACAAATCCTCAGTATTAAATGATGTTCCTCGTATCTGTAAGGCTTGCCTCAGGGAAGGGTTGATTTTGAACATCCATGGCTGGTTTTCCTCATGGTTGACCGTCGCAACAATGTTACGACCTGCGCCCAGCGTCATCAGCACCGAATGATGGGCAAACCAGCCATCCGCAATACGTTCAACATGTGTGGGAACGGTAACTGTGTGACCAGCATCATCCACAACCTGGCGCGTTGCCAGGGCAGGAAACGCCAGCCACACACAAAGCAGCCATGTGTGGCACGTTTTCATGAGCAACCCCTAAAAATCAACCTGAACAGAAACCTGAGCCTGACGCGGTGCACCAAGTTGAGCGCTGGCAGCCCCTGCGCCCGTGTAACCGGTCAATGCGCCCGGAACAATATTGGTCCAATAGTGACGGTCGGTGAGATTGGTGATATCAAACCGGAAAGTGGTTGGCGTGTTCCACAGTCTGGTGGCATAACGCGCGCCGACGTCCACCGTGGTGTAACTCCCGACCCAGCTGTCATTGGCATTATCGGTAGCCCGACGTCCGACGTAATGCACGTTCGTGTCGACATCCAGTCCCGGAACCCGTTCGATAGTGTAGATTGCGAGAATATTCGAGGTGAAGCGCGGCAAACCAACAACTTGCTTACCATCCGCATTGCTGGCCGCGGTATTATGTAGCGTTGGGTCAAGCCAGGCTCCACCGCCTAACACGCGCAAATTTTGAGTAATATGCCCATCAGCCATCAGCTCCAGCCCACGGTTTTTCTGCGTACCGTCTTGAGCAAAATCGCCGTTGTCGTTGGTATAGGCAAAGGGACGTTTGGCTTCAAACAGCGCAGCGGTAAGCAACAGATCTTTTACAGGCGCATATTTTGCGCCCACTTCGATCTGACGACTGCGGTAGGGATCTAACACCTGCCCGGCATTGCGCGCCCCGGCGGGTGCGGTATCGCCCTGCTGCAAACTGTCCGCCCAGGTGGTATACAGCGTGACGTTCTCCACCGGTTTATACATCAGGCTGCTGGAACCGCTCATGCCATTGTCTTTCTGGCGGCTGCTTTCATGCCCAGCTTTGTTGTAGTTACTGACGGCAAACAGGTTCTCGCTGCCGGAAAGCAGCAAGCTCCACTGCGGGGAAAAATGCAGCGTATCGCTTAGCAAAAATGCATGCTGAGTGGTGGTCGCCGAATGATAGCGATCATTAAAATCTGGATACGGTGGTCGTGGATAGTCGGGATGTTGATTGAGAGAAGAATGCCCCAGAGTGAAAGTGCCACCGTTTCGTGGATTATAGTTTTTCCACACAAATCCACGCATTCCGGTAGCAATGTCCTGCGTCAGCCAGCCGGTGTCAACGCTACCGGTCAGGTTCGCTAAATAGCTGTTGATGGTAAAGCGACTGGCCGCCGAATTGGCGGTTGTAGTGGTGTAATCTCCCTGATTATTCGTCAGAGTATTGGTCACTGCCGTCGATTCTCGGTCTGCAACCTGGTGCAGCGCCCCCAGATCCAGCATCCAGTTACCGTCAAAATCATGCTTGATATGCATATCGACGGTGGTTGTTTCGTCATCATGACCCGCATAAGACTGACCATATTTACTGTCCGTAGGATCAAATGCCGCGGGGAAGTGAACGCCTTTCGCCAGAGCAAAACTCCCCGGCATACCTTTTTCGTAATAATGGTAATAGCTGAAATTACTCTCCAGCACCGTTTGATCTGTCAGTTGAAAGTCCAGCCCCAAGCCAGCGTACTGTCGACGGACATGGCTATCGGTGGTGTAGCTATGGCCCTCATCATTCAGCAAGTTGAGACGATATTTCACCCGGTCTTCCGCATCGATTGGGCCGCTGAAATCCATCGACGTCAGCGTACCCGACCCTGTACCTTGCCCCACGGTGACGCGGTGTAACGGCGTATCGACAGGTCGTTTAGACACCAGATTAAACATCCCTGCTGGATTGGCGGGGCCATACAGCGACCCAGCGATGCCGCTCAACACTTCAATGTTCTGGAACTGTTCGGTCGAATATTCAGTCGTGGAGACAGCGTTCAGGCCATCAATCATATGGTTTTGCACCACACTCCCCTGCATACCCCGGGTTTGTGGGCGGACGCCGTCCCCCTGAACGGACGGTAGGTAGCGATAGGCGTCTTTCACATCTTTGATTTGTTGTTGATCCAGCACTTTTTTCGACAGCGTCTGCACCGACCAGGGAACGTCTATCAGCTCTCGCTCGCCGAGGCTACCTAACGTTGCTTTTTTTTCGCTCGCAGGAGGTTCATGTTCCGATAACGAGGATTGTGACGTGGCGGGCGCCGAAACGATAACGGTATCTTCAGCATGAGCCGTTACGGCGGTGGAAAGACAGGCAAAGGTCAACAACCCAGAGGCCACTGGGGTAATTTTGTTATTTAACATTCGTTAATTCAATTCGTTAGATAGAAAGACTGGAGGCTGCTAACGCAAGCGCCTTCTCTTGAAGAGTACAGTTATTATATTTGTATGATGAATAGGATAGATCTAATCGATATATATGTAAATATATAACGAGGTGTGATTGATAAATTTACTGCAACAAAAAAGCCGACGGTAATGACAACCGTCGGCTTTAGGCAAATGATAACTAACGAATTATTTGGTTGCTGCTTTGATGATATCAAGCGCTTTGGTGAACTGATCCTGCGGAATTGTCAGCGGGTAAAGGAAACGAATAACGTTGCCATACTGACCGCAGGTCAGCAGCAGCAATCCTTGCTCAAGGGCTTTCTTCTGTACGCGTTGCGCGGCGGCGGCGTTGGGTTCTCCTGTCGCTGCATCACAGAATTCAGCGGCGATCATAGAGCCTAATCCACGCACTTCGGCCAGTTCAGGACACCCTGCTTGTGCATCTGTCAGAGTGGCGCGCAGCTGTTCGCCGAGAGCCGCCGCACGCTGGCATAGCTGCTCATCACGAATGATATCCAGCACCGCATGGGCTGCCGCGATCGACAGCGGGTTTCCGGCGTAGGTCCCACCCAGACCACCTGGCGCAGGCGCATCCATTATTTCGGCTTTGCCCACGACGCCTGACAGCGGCATGCCGCCTGCAAGGCTTTTCGCCATCGTCATCAGGTCCGCTTTATCGGCGTAGTGATCCATCGCAAACAGCTGGCCCGTACGGGCAAACCCGCTTTGTACTTCATCGGCGATCATCACGATGCCATGCTCGTCGCAAATACGGCGGATGGCAGCCACAAACTCTGGCGGTGCCACCACGAAGCCCCCTTCGCCCTGGACAGGTTCGAAGATAATCGCCGCAACCTGGGTTGGATCGATATCGGCTTTAAACAGGCGCTCAATCGCTTTTAGAGAATCCGCCGTGGAAATGCCCTGCAATTCAGAAGGATACGGCGCATGGTAAACAGAGCCAGGGAACGGACCGAAACCTTTTTTATAGGGCGCCACCTTGCCGGTTAACGCCATCGTCATGTAAGTCCGCCCATGAAAACCACCGCCAAAGGCGATAACGCCAGGACGACCGGTATGCGCGCGCGCAATTTTCACCGCGTTTTCTACCGCTTCAGCCCCGGTAGTGAAGAATGTGGTTTTACGCTTGCCGTCAATTGGCGCAACGGCGTTGATTTTCTCAGCCAAAGACACATAGCTTTCGTACGGGACAATCTGATAAGCCGTATGGGTAAAAGCCTGAAGCTGCGCTTCGACTGCCTGCACCAGGCGAGGATGGCGGTGTCCGGTGTTCAGCACGGCAATCCCGGCGGCAAAATCGATGTACTGATTGCCTTCGATGTCGGTAATCGTGCTGTTTTCTGCCGACTGGGCATAAAAATCACACATCACACCCACGCCACGCGGGGTGGCATCCAGACGACGTTGTTGCAGGTTTTTATTGTTCATTCTTACACCTTGTCCATTAATACATTTCGGTTGAATTACCCTTTAAATTTAGACGCCGTCTGGTACTTTAATCGAGAGCCAAATCGTTTTATTTTAAGGATCCAAATGCGTTCACTTGCCGGAGATGTGATCAAGCATGCATTTAATCAGCAGACTGACGAGAAACTGCATCGCCGCCTGTATGCCGCCATTTGTAGTTGCATCCTCGAAGGTAGCCTGAAACCAACTACCCGAATGCCTCCGTCGCGTGACCTGGCAGGAGAGCTGACGCTATCGCGTAATACCATCCTGCGGGTTTACGAACAGTTGCAAGCTGAAGGGTATATTTCCGCGCGCACCAGCAGCGGCACATTTGTCACCGACAGCGTGCTGGACAATTTCGACCTGCGTCCTGACAAAGAGCCTGTTGCTGCCGCTCAGGAAGATCACACCCGTTTATCCGCCCGCTGCCTTGAGCTGTTAGGTAATGCCAGCGCCAGTCCCCGTCAGTGGGGCGCGTTTATTCCAGGCGTGCCTGATGTAGAGCATTTCCCGCACCGGGTGCTCAAGAAAATTCAGGACCGGCTGGCAAGACGACTGCGCCCGGAGTTTCTCACTTACGATGCCACAGGCGGCGTGAACGAGCTAAAAGAAGCCCTGGCAGACTATCTGCGCACCGCCCGCGGCGTACGGTGCTCACCGGAGCAAATTCTGATTACTGAAGGTATTCACCAGGCGCTGGATCTGGTGACCCGGACTTTATGCAACCCGGGCGATCATGCCTGGATTGAGGAGCCGGGCTACTGGGGAATCAAAAATATACTGCGCATCAATGCGGTAAATTTTTCGGCTATCCCGGTTGATGAACAAGGCATGGTCCCGCCGGATGCAGGCGAAACACCGCCAAAACTTATTTTTGTGACACCGTCACATCAATACCCACTCGGTTCGGTAATGAGTCTGAGCCGCCGCCGGCAACTTCTCTTTCGCGCACGCGAAACGCGAAGTTGGATAGTGGAAGATGATTACGACAGTGAGTTCCGCTTTTCCGGCCAGCCGATTCCCTCTTTGCAGGGCCTGGAAGAAGAGACACCGGTTATCTACATCGGGACATTCAGTAAGACACTCTATCCCGCACTGCGACTCGGGTATGTCGTGCTACCTAAATCGTTAGCCGCTCCGCTGAAAAAGGTTCATAACGACCTTTATCGTGGTGGGCATTTGCTGATTCAGGCCGCGCTGGCAGAGTTTATTCGCGAGGGTTATTACGCGGCACACATTCGGAAAATGCGCCAGTTATACAGTCGTCGACGCCAGATGTTGGTGGAGCTTATCAGCCGCCAACTTGGTGAACATTATCTTGGTTCTTTCAGCAGCAACGCCGGGCTGCATATGATCTTACAGTTACCCGCGGGGAGCGATGACGCGGTCATTGCCCAACAGGCGAATGCGCAAGGGTTGTTGGTGCGCCCGCTGTCACGCTACTACGTGAAAGAAGAGAAACGCAGCGGTCTGCTGCTGGGGTTTGCCAGCATTGAAGAGCATGAAATGACGGCGGCGTTTACCCGACTCGCGGATATTATCAGGGCAAACGCCGTGTAAGCACTGCCGGATGACGGTGCAAGCATCTTATCCGGCATACTGTTTAATGTGACGCTTTTTTAACCCCAGCCAGATCCTCCTGGCTTACTTCGCCATTCCCTTCCCCCCAACTTTTACGCACGTAATTAATCACGTCGCGCATTTCGTTGTCGCTTAAGATGCCACCGTAGGCAGGCATCTTGAAGGAGACGTTGCCACGCGTTGTCGGCGTTTCTGCGCCGTGGGCAATGACTCTGAACAGCGGCGTCGGGTCATCAACCATCACCAGTGGATTGTTGACCAGTGAAGGCGCGTTATCATCCGTACCTTTCCCTTCCAGACCGTGACAGGTTGAGCAATAGCGGTTATAGGTCACTTTGCCCGCCTCAGGTGAATTCGACCAGGACGCTGTAGTCACTGCAGCACGTTCCGTTTCAGGCTTCGCGCTTTTCAGACTCAACAGGTATTGGGCGATCGCCGTGGCATCTTCGTCGGTCAGATACTGTGTACTCTGCGTGACGACTTCAGCCATCGAACCTGAAACCGCGGCATGCTTGCTTTTACCGGTCAGCAACAGCGATTTTAACTCCTGCTCAGACATACCGGTGCCCCGCAGCGAAGGGGCATACCAGCCGTCGATCATCGCGCCACTCAGGTATTCGGCATCAGCATTGGTATACGCTTTTTCGTTCATCGCCATGCCTCTCGGGGTATGGCACGAGCCGCAATGTCCTGGACCTTCCACCAGATAAGCGCCCCGTTTTACCAGGGCTGCATTGTCATCCGTTTTCGCAGTTTCTACTGTCGCCGCTGGCGCATCGGTATACAGCCAGTTCCAGATATGCAGCGGCCAGCGGGCGGAGAGTAACCACGGAATGGCATTCTCTTTATTGGGTTGCGCAGACGGCGTGACATCATGCATAAAATAGCGATACAGCGCCTGAACATCCTCGTCAGAAAGTTTTGCGTAAGAGGGATAAGGCATGGCCGGATAGAGAGGATGACCATCTTTGGCAATCCCCTGCCGTACGGCCTTTTCAAAATCCTCGTAAGAATAGTTACCAATACCCTGCGTCTTGTCTGGGGTAATGTTGGTCGAATAAATATCCCCCACCGGAGTAGGAAACTTTTTGCCCCCCGCCATCGCCGCACCACCTTCAGCGGTATGACAGGCGACACAGTCTGAAATTCGCGCGATGTATTCACCGTTAGATTCAGCAGCGGAAACCGAAGCGGTAAATAAACAGGCGGCGAGAATGGTTACGTTACGCATAGATCACCCCATATCCTTGAGTTCATTAACCGCACGCCATGCCTGATCGATTGCCGTATGGGCATAAGCACTCCAGTCAGAATCGGAGTTAGCGATGGCAATGCGACCGACTGGCTGACGCGCCCGCTCGATGATCTCTGGCATTTTATCCATATCATCAAACAGCGAGTTGGCGTAGTACGCATAGCCATGCGCCCAGCGGTTAACGGTAATGGCGGAGATATCGCGTTGATTATCAAATCCTGTTGAGCCAAACATCTCCTGCAACTGGGAGCGAATCATCTCCTCATGCGCCGCAAAGGTGGTCCCCAGCAGATAGGCTCGTCCCAGACGGAACTGCTCTCTGGCCGACAGGTTACTGCCCGGATAGGTCGGTACATAGACCATATGAATGACCATCGGATCGTCCGGGGAGGCCGGATGTTGATACCCACCAATACTGACCGGATAGTCGAGCTTGACCCTGCTATAAGGTGCCGCCGGAGAGTAAAACTCATGTACGCCAAGCTGTTTGAAGGCCTGCCAGTTTTTGACCACCACGTTGGTGTACACCAGCGGTGCTTTCACGTTCAGTTTAAGATCCGCCTGCTGCTGTTCCGGCATCTCAGGCATCAGATACGGGATCATCATGTTATAACCCGCCATGATGGTGTTCTTCCCGCGCACTCGGTGCATTTTACCGTCACGCAGATAGGTCACCGCCACGCCATCCTGTTCGTTGGCCGCATTAATCACCGTGCTGTTCAGGCGCAGACGCGTGGTGTTTTCCGACAGATCCAGCTTTTCGTAATGCAGTCTGGCGAGGACAGAGTCTTCCATAGTGTTGCCCGGTAGCGCATCCGGCAGCATATACCTGACTAACAGTCGCGCTAACCCGGCGTTACCGTCCGGGAAGTGGTAAACATACGGCTCCTCGAGGTCAGCCAGCGACTCACCGTCCAACGGCGGTAACCCCATCCCTTCCATGCCGGGTAAGGCGCACGCCCTGGCATCGCTGCAGGAGATGCCTTCAATACCGATGGCAAAGAAGTCGTTGGAACGCTGCTGGAAATAGAGCAGCGCCATTTTGCTCAAACCCACTTTTGTTGCTAAAAATTCACTGTAGCTATGGGTATCCAGCCATTCCATTTTCTCATCGACCGTCATCCCCGGAAGGTAATCGCCAGGGCGCACGTGCAGGTCGATCAGCGCTTTTCTGTCGTTCTCACTTAACGGGAAATCATTGATAAAGTCTTCAATTTTACGCCCATTGAGCCTGTCCGGCGGAATATCATCAGATACCGCGCGGCCCGGATCGCCGCTGACGATTTTTGTTTCGCCAAAATTCTTCTTGTCGAAGAAAACGCCGCGACTGAGCTGCCAGTCGGGGTAGAAGTTTACGTCAAAACTCTCTTTTAACCGCGTGACGCTGACGCCCACGGTTTCCATCAGCTTTTGTACTTCAGGGCTGAAATTATGCGCAGGTGACTGGAATGCTTCGCTGCCACCATAACCGAGTAATTTCTTACCCGAACTGGTAAATTCATTACGTTTGGCGTGTCCACCAAAGTCGTCATGGTTATCGAGGATCAGGATCCGGCTATTTTGCCCGGCAACTTGACGCCAAAAACAACCGGCAGCTAACCCGCTAATCCCGCCGCCCACAATCACCAGATCGTATTCTTCCTCAACGGGCAGAGCGTTTAAATCAAAATGCTTATGCTCGCGGCCTAGCGCATGCGCCATTTCAAACGATCCAGGATGATTGCCCCGCAGCCCCGTCAGTGCAGGAGGATAATAATTTCCATCTATAAATGCGTTTCCCTTTCCTGCCGCCCTGACCCACTCCAGCGGGGTAAGTCCCGCCGCAATAGTCACCGCGACGCCGTTGAGAAAATCACGTCTGGTAATTGCCATTAACTTTTTTCCTTATTGCTACACACTGCCTTTAATACGACACAAATAAGAGAGATACCCCTTCTTATTTATAAAGGGGTACAGCCAACTACTTCACTGGCTTTAACTCTTCATCCAGTTTTTTAGAATCATAATAATCACCCTGCCAGGTGATTTTTCCTGCTTTAACATGAATATAGCTGACGCCTTCAAATTTGATCGGATTATTTGTCGGCGGACTCCCTGCCCATTCACCACTATTTTTGCCTGAAAATTCCCAACGAAAGGCCACGGTATCTTCGTCGTAGACGGGTTTTCCAACCATTTTCCAGCTAAGATCTGGAACCGCCTTAATAAAAGCACCGATAACCTCTTTTTCTGCTTTTTCCCTGCCGTTTATCGGTTCTCCCGCGGCGGCATCATAATAGACCGCATCATCAGCAAGAAATTGAGCGGCTCGCGAAGCATCATGCGCATTCCACGCCGCCATATACGCTTTCACAGTATTCAGCGATGTGGTTTCTGCCAGGCTATAGCCCGAGAGCATCACTAATGAAAGCACCGCAATTTTTACTGTTTTCATCGTAATCCTCTCTATTCAGAAATGTCACACATGATATGTTTCACCCGAGTATATTCCTCGAGTGAATAGGATGAGAGATCCTTGCCATAACCCGATTTTTTGAACCCGCCGTGCGGCATTTCGGCGCACAGAGGAATGTGATTGTTAATCCACACTGTGCCAAAATCGAGGTCAATGCTGAAGCGCTGTGCGCGACCATGGTTACTGGTCCAGACGCTGGCGGCAAGACCATACTCCACATCATTCGCTTTGTGTAGTGCCTCTTCGTCAGTAGAAAACGACTGAATCGTCATTACCGGGCCAAATACTTCATGCTGAATAGCTTCATCATTTTGATGCAATCCGGAGACGATCGTCGGCTCAAAATAGAATCCAGGCCCCGGCCCGGCGCGCCCGCCGGTTTCAATTTTTGCATGTGCCGGTAAACGTGCCATAAAGCCTTTCACCTGCTCCAGCTGGTTTCTGCTATTCAATGCGCCATACAGGGCACTCTGGTCCTCTGGCGGCCCAAATTTGATGCTTTTTGTTTTCTGGATCAGTTTTTCCAGAAACTCTGCGTAGATAGATTGTTCTACCAGGATCCGCGTAGCCGCTGTGCAATCCTGCCCGGCATTGAAAAATCCTGCCGTGGTAATCGTCGCGATCGCCTTGTCCATATCCGCATCGGCGAACACGACTGCGGGCGCTTTCCCGCCCAATTCCAGATGTGCTTTAGTCAGATTCGCCGCTGCTGAAGCCGCAACCTGCAGACCCGCGCGGACCGAGCCGGTAATCGAAACCAGTGAGGCCTTCGGGTTTGAAACCACCAGCGAACCGGTGCTGGCTTTGCCCAACACAACGTTAAACGCCCCTCTTGGGAACAACGGTGCGGCCAGTTCAGCCAACAGCAGCGTACTGACTGGCGTGGTGTCGCTTGGCTTTAACACCACCGTGTTGCCTGCCGCCAGCGCTGGTGCAATCTTCCACACCGCCATCATGAACGGGTAGTTCCACGGCGTGACTTGTCCAACGATACCCAGCGGTTCACGACGGATGGTCGAAGTAAACCCGGCGGAATATTCTCCGGCCGCCTTCCCTTCAAGACAGCGCGCCGCACCGGCAAAAAAGCGGATAGCATCACAAGATGCCGCGATCTCCTCTTTCTCAATAAAATGACGAAGCTGACCGGTTTCCTGACTCTGTGCGACTACCAACCGCTCGACGTTGCGTTCAATCTCATCAGCCAGCAGCAATAACGCCTTTTGCCGCTGTGCCGGCGTCGATTTTCTCCAGATGCTAAACGCCGCCTCCGCTGCTGAGTAAGCTTGCTCCACCTCCGCCTCGTTAGCGTTGGGAGATATTGCGTACGTTTCACCGTCAACCGGACTCACCAGTTCGAAGCTATCTTCGCTGCTGCCTGCTACATATTGCCCGTTAATAAAATGCTTCAGGGTTTTCATGCTTGTCTCCTGCCAAATAATACATAAAGAATCTTATGTAATATATATATTGTAAAAATTTTTCAAATGCGCAACATTGACACTATGATAAGCCTCGCATTTTTAACTTAATTTTCACATTTGCAGGATAAGGCTTTTATTGCCAGCTGACGCGTTATGCCCAGCTCATCATAAGGTTATCGGGACACACATCCGCTTGTGCCGTTACGTTACGCCCAGGCATGTAAAATAACTCGGCCATTCTTACCTTCCTTGCCCGACGGGCATGTGTTAAAAATGGTCGTTGTTTCAGGGAATTGAGTACAGAAAAGATTATGATTACTCACGCGGTCATATTTGCGCCTATCGGGCAGGTCAGTCGTTCAGACCAGATAGTCCAACGCCTTTCAAATGCCATTATCACGGGGTTGCTGGAGCCAAAAGAACAGCTCCCCAACGAAACTGATTTGGCAAAGATGATGGGTGTCTCACATATCACTATCAGGGAAGCGCTAAACACGCTTCGGGCTAATAATCTTATCCATACGGTTCGTGGCCGTAATGGCGGGAGCTTCGTTTGCGAAAATATCGATAGCAAAAATAGCGCCCTGCATCCGTTCAAGGCGATCAGTACGGATTATCTGTCCGATCTGGGTGAAATGCATTGCGCCATTATTAGCCATAGCGCGAGGCTGGCTTCCCGGCGAATGACCGGTGCGGATATCGCCAAATTTCGCGAGTTTGTCGAGGTGCTCAGAAAGGCAAACTCACCTGAGCTAATGACCCAGGCCGATATGCGTTGCCTGCTGGCGATAGCTGCCAGTTCGCATTCCGCGCGGCTGGCCAATCAGGAACTGCAGGTGCAGGCGGAATGGGCATCGCTGGTGGCGATACTTTATCGCGCAGACAGTATTCATGCGGAAATTATCGCGCTTTATTCGGCGCTGGCCGATGCGCTGGCGGCTCACAACGAGGCGGAAGCTGTGCAGCTTGCCACGCGGATCATCGACACGTTTACCTATTATCTTATTGAAAAAAAGCTGAAATATAACGCGAACTAACAATCAGTGAAGGCAGGACAGACAATGAGCTCTTCGACATCCTTAAGCGCATTAATCCGTAAAATTGATGACATTACTGTTTCTACCGTAGATTCTACCGTTGCGCTGGCGAGGAGCATCCATGAGGCGATTTCAGGGGTACAAAAAGCCTCAGCCGAGGTCGTTCTCGACCCCTCAGTAAGATCTACCGTTCAACAGCACATTAAGCGCACGCTCAATAACAACCATTACTGCTCAGGGGCGGGATTCGCCAGCCATATTGAGAGCACCGCAACTACAAAAGAGTACTGGTTGCTGGAGTGGTGGTATAAGAAAGATAATGGTTTGAGCCAGGCGCATCTGGATTTGGATCAGGCCACGCAACAACGACTGGATTTCAGAACCTTTGAGTGGTTTAAACATTCTCCTCCGGCTGGCAAAGCCTATATCCACGGTCCCTACGTCGACTATATTTGCAATATCTCCTATACCCTAACGTCAGCCGTCCCGGTCTATTACAACGATCAGTTTCTCGGCGTTGCCGCGGTCGATCTGCTGGTTAGTCAAATAGAAGCCGAACTGCTTTCCTGTGCCCACCCTGACTATGTGATTCTGACCAATCTGGAAAACAGGATCATTTTCTCCAGTTGGCCACGCTTTCGCGTGGGTGAATTGCTGTCACCTGCAAACAGCACCGTGGTGTATCAAAGCGACTACTTTATCCTTTATCACTATCAAAACTAAGGGCCCGAAGGCCCTGAGTTTTTAGTTATCCTGCCCCATATTGAGCTTATTGGCGTACGCAATGGCGTCGTTTTCCGGCGCCGCTGAACGACCAAACGGACGGGTCAGGAACATATAGATAAGCCCCGAGCCAACAACAATCGCCAGTCCAAACAGGACCGTCCAACGGTCAATGAAGTCGCTGCTGTCTGCCGGTTGCGCCAGTAGCCAGATCCCGCACAATCCGTAAGCTAACGCCAGCACATTCACGATCACGCCCCAACCGCCAATGGTCCACTCCCCCGCCGGTTTCCAGCCTTTCAGGCGCTGACGCAGCGCGGCAAGCACAACCATCTGGAACGAGATGTAAATCCCGATAACAGCAAACGCGGTGATACGCGACAGGTTATCTGGCTGAAAATAAACCCAAATGCAGATGATCACTGGCAGCAGGCAACTGACGACCATGGCATTATCCGGAACACCATTTTTAGAAATTTTGGCCATCCATTCACTTCCCGGCAGCATTCTGTCGCGGGAGAAAGAAAAGATAAGACGGCTTAACGCAGCCTGCAGAGACAAAATGCACGACAACATGGCGATAATCGCGACGACGATAAAGACAGTCGCACCAGTTTCACCCAGAGCTTCATTAAGGATTGCCGGGATCGGATCGGACGTTTTGCCGTTCACGATACTGACCAGATTCGGTGAAGCCAGCAGATAACCCATAACAGAAATAATGGCGGAAATCGCGCCGAATACGATGCTCAAAATCATCGCCACCGGGATCTTTTTGCTCGCATTCTGCACCTCTTCCGCAACGTTACCGCAGGCTTCAAAGCCAAAGAACATAAACAGTCCCATCAGCGCGGCGGACATAAATGCGGTGGAATAGCTGCCGTCATGCGCCAGCACCCCCATCGAGTCAAAAATCACAGAGAACGGCTGCGAACGATGGAAAATCAGCAGATAAATCCCCAGCGCAATCACGCTGACAATTTCACACCAGAAACCAATTTTCGCCACCCGGGCCAGATTTTTAGTCCCGGACATATTAACGGCCATCATCAACAGCAGCAGCAGGACAGAAGTCACCAACATCGTGGCCGGCGTCTGACCATAGTGGAAGAGTGATTCAACAAACGTTGATGTATATTCCGCAATCGACGTAATGGTGACCACCAGCGCCCACAGATAGATCCAGGCGGCGATCCACGCATACTTCTTGCCCCACAACCTTCTGGCCCAGGGGTAAAGCCCGCCGGTTATCGGATACTGGGAAGCGACCTCACCAAACACCAACGCCACCAAAAGTTGCCCGCATGCGACGATTAAAATCCACCATACTGCGGGCGGCCCCGCCAGCGTTACGGCCAGCGCAAACAGCGAATAGACGGCGGTAAGCGGCGACAGGTAGGTAAAACCCAACGCAAAGTTGGAAATAAGACCGATCGAGCGATTGAACTGTTCTTTGCCATCTTTTTGAAAATTATCGTTTTTCTTATCAGGTGTCTGTTCCATATAGCTTTCTCTTTTGTGGAATAGTCGCAGGGTTGAACAATTAATGTATAAAAGATATTAAGTTATATGTATAGTGATTTTGTCGCAGATTTGTTAAAAATGATCGCGCATCACATTGCTACAAAATCGGGTGGTTACGAGATAACAGAAACAAATAATTAACAATTTGATTTGATGTGAGTGGCGGTGAAGACACAGAAATGATGCTTTAAGGCATAGTACAGTTGCGCCGGATCAAGATGTTCGATCCGGCGCATAGCATACGGTTAAAACGCTTTGCTCATACCTCTATTCGTCTTGCTCAGGCCGACAAATTGAACTGTGAAATGAAACTATCGATGTGGTTTACATCATCATTCGTTAATGACCAACCTGGCTTTCGGCAATAATCATCAGCGATAATCCCACGACGTTGTAATATTGTCTTTTCAACCTGGATAATATACTCACAGTGCTGCATCCAGCGCTGAATGTATGGTAATAACGCCTCATGTAATTGCACCGCCTGTTGATGTTCCCCTCGATAAATTCGCACATAAATTTCGCTAAACGAGCAGCCAGGCATTACACCTTTGCCCCCTACCTCCAGCATCTGAAGCATATACAAACCGGCATAACCGTTGAGCACATGAGCCTCTGGCGCGTACTGTAGAAACTCACGGGTGTACTCCACTGGCGGATTGCATTCAATCTTAAACACTGCATGTGGATAGCGTTTAGCCATCTCAGCAAGTTGAGCGGCGGTGACCGGAAATCCGGTTTCTCCCGGCGCGTACTGCACCATTACAGGTATGGTCACAGCCTCCAGCACCGCCGCGATATGCGCCTGTACGCTGGCAAGCGACGGTTGAAGGAAGAATGGCGGAAGCAGCATTAGTGCGTCGGCCCCCATACTCTGATACCGCCGCGCACGGCGAACAGCCAGATCGGTGCTGTGATCGGTGACCGACAGCGCACGAAATACACTTTTATTCGCTAATTCAGCAATAAAAATTTCTGCCAACTGCAGCCTTTCGCTGTCGTCGAGCTTTGGAAACTCACTGGCAATACCAAACAGCGTCAGTCCGTTGACACCCACGTTCGAAAGGTGGGCCAGCAGACGGCGAAAACTCATAAAATCGACTTCACCCTGTGGCGTAAACGGCATCGCTACAATGGGATTAACGCCCTGAATCTTTGTAACCGTTGTCATGACAAATCCTCTCTGTCTGCCAGTACCGCACCTTGCGCCGCCGGTAGCGCCCAACGACGATAAAGTCGCAAGAATCCACGAGGTACCTCTTTATGCACCAGATGACAGCCTTTTTGACGCTCATCCAACACAGTGTCCGCCACATTCAACGTTAATGTGCGCTGCGGAATATCAATACTGATTGAGTCCCCCGTTTCCACCAATGCCAGTACCCCGCCGTCGCTGGCTTCTGGAGAGATATGTCCCACGAACAACCCGCGGTTCGAACCGGAAAAACGCCCATCGGTGATCAACGCACAGGAGTCAGAGAGATTCATTCCTTCAAGGAATTTCATCGGTTTGTACATCTCCGGCATACCCGGTCCGCCCTTTGGTCCCTCATAGCGCAGAACCAATACGCTACCCGGCTGAATATCACCAGAGAGAATTGACTCAACGGCCTCATCTTCGCTGTTAAACACCACCGCAGGCCCGGTAAAGACCATTAAATGATCCGGAACTGCAGCGGGTTTCACTACACAGCCCATCGGTGACAGGTTGCCGTGTAGCACAGCCACCCCCGACTCATTACGTACCGGAATGGCCAGAGTATGGATAACTTCTGGGCGTCGGGTGGAGGGAACATCCATTAGCCATTCCCCTTTTTTCTGTCCATTAACCGTCAGGCAATTGAGATCCAGTAAATTGGCGATCTCTTTTTCAACTGCCGCAACGCCCCCGGCTTCCCAAAAATCGATCATATCGTATTCCGATGCCGGATAGAGCGAAGCAACCAGGGGCACCTGATGACTCAGCGCATCAAATTCAGCCAGCGGCAGGTGACCCAGCTCGGCTTCATAATAAATGGCCTGCAAATGTAGAATGGCGTTGGTGGATCCGCCCGTTGCCAACAGATAGGTCATCGCATTGCGGATGGATTCGCGTGTAATAATTTGTCGTGCATTCACCCCGCGCCTTACCAGATCCACCGCGGTCATTCCTGTCGCAAAGGCGCAATCGCGGCGTTCGCGTGAAATCGCGGGCAGCATACTACTCCCTGGCAGGCTCATGCCCAGTACTTCCGCAATACAGCACATCGTATTAGCAGTACCGTACATGGTGCAGGAGCCGTGCCCCGGTTCGGCAATATCTTCAATATGACGGAACTCGGCCTCATCAATTTCACCGCGACGTTTCCAGCCAATCGCCTCGGTGACGATATTGCCATCCCAGTGTTTACCTTTGTATTCAGCAGGATACATTGGCCCGCCGTTCACCAGAATCGCCGGGAGATCAAGGCGCGCAGCAGCCATCAGCATAGCGGGGACAATTTTGTCGCACGATCCCAGCAACACCATGCCATCGAAGCGGTGGGCCCGCATCATTACTTCGATCGAACTGGCGATGATTTCGCGGGCCGCCAGAATATAGCGCATTCCCAGGTGTCCTTCGGCAATGCCGTCGCAAGGGGCAATGGTGCCAAACACCATCCCCACCCCGCCTGCTTCATCAATACCTTTTAAGACATGCGCGGTCAGTTCATTCAAATTGGCGTGCCCTGCCGTCGCATTGGTATAACTATTCACTACAGCAATCACGGGACGGCGCAATTGCTCGTCCGTATGACCCATCGATTTATACAAGGCGCGCTTTAAAGCACCGTCATCACCACTGAGGATCGGGTTAAAGTGTTCGCCACCGCAACCTGCGCACCCGCTGCCACAACTGCTCATATATGACCTCTTTTCGTTAATACGTTGTTTTCTGCCGGTTTCGTGGCTTGACGATCGCGAGGATTAATCAATCGTGCCGGAATGAGGAAAATAAGCGGTGCGCAAAGCACCAGAAATCCCGCCAGAATATACAGTCCGCTGCTGGTGCTGCCGGTAGTGTCTTTCAGCCAGCCAAGAACGGTTGGGCCAAAGAAACCAGCCAGATTGCCAATAGAGTTCACTAACGCGATACCTGCCGCCGCTGCCGTACCGGAAAGCAATGTACCAGGCAGGCTTATATAGGTGGGAATCAGCGATAACGTGCCGGACATTGCTACGCAAATCCATGCCATCATCCAGAACGTGGAGCCTTCATTTAGCGCGCTGAACGTCAGACCAATGGCCCCGACTATCGCCGGAATTGCAATGTGCCAGCGGCGTTCTTGTTTCAGATCGGAGTGACGGCTATTCCACAACATGCAGGCCGCACCGAAGATATAGGGCACCGCTGCCAGCAGACCGATAGCAAAATCATCCTGTACGCCAGAGCTTTTGATAATCGACGGAAGCCAGAAATTAATACCGTAGTAGCCAATGTTGAAACTGAAGAAAATCAGCGCCAGCAGCCAGACGAAGCGATTACGGAACATGGCGGACAAACTATGCTGCGGCATTCCTGCGTTAGCGGCGACTTTATCAAGCTGATCTTTTTGTAGATCTTGCTCAATTAACGCTTTTTCATCATCAGATAACCACTTCGCCGATTTCACGTCGTTATCGAGATAACGCAGCACCACGAAGGCCAACAGGAATGAAGGGATTGCCTCTACCAGGAATAACCACTGCCAGTTATGCAGATGGCCGACACCTTCAAACATTTTCAGGATCAGTCCTGAGAGCGGACTACCGATAATAGTGGATAACGGCGTCACCAGAATAAACAGCCCGAGTGTGCGTGCCGAACGCCATGAGGGAAACCACAGGGTTAAATAGTAAACAATACCTGGGAAGAAACCGGCCTCTGCTACACCAAGCAAAAAACGCACTACGTAAAACTGTGTTGGCGTGGTAACGAACATCGTCAGTGCCGACAACACGGCCCAACTGGCCATGATGCGCGCAATCCAGAAACGAGGACCAAAACGCTGCATCAACAAGTTGCTCGGTACTTCAAAAATAAAATAACCGATAAAAAAGATACCTGCGCCAATTCCATACACTGTATCGCTAAGATTAAGCGCATCCTGCATGTGGAGTTTGGCGAAGCCCACGTTTACACGATCGAGATATGCGAAAAAATAACACAGGATTAAAAACGGGATCAGCCGTCGGGTCACTTTACGATAAACCGCATTTTTATTTTCAATATCGAGGGTACGCGTATTCATCTTTCAGCCTCTTAAGTTGTTATTGGCGCTGCGCTCTGCGATTAACCTGTTGCCATGCCTGAGCATAGGCCAACGCGTTATGCCGAACCTGTTCGCACTCTGTGCCCGCGCGGTATAAACCGCCGCCACAGCCAAAACCTTTCGCTCCCGCCTCGCACCATCTTTGTAGTTGTTGCGCCTCGGCAGAAACACCACCGACCGGCATGCAAACTACGTGAGGCGGTAATACCACGCACATAGCCCGCAGTATGTCCGGGGAGATCATTTCCGCAGGATAAAATTTCAGACCGCTGGCCCCAGCGTCCAGGGCAGTAAACGCTTCGCTCGGCGTGGCGACGCCCGGTAAACTGATAGCCCCTCGATCTCTGCTGCGGCGGATCACCGAGGGATTCATATTTGGCGAGATAATTACCTGCCCGCCCGCATCGACGACGCTATCAACCTGCTCTGTCGTCAGTACCGTACCCGCTCCGACGATAGCACGCATGCCGACGCGTTCACGTAGCAGCGAAATAGAATCCAACGCGCGCGGTGAATTTAGCGGTACTTCCAGCCAGGTAAAGCCCGCCTCCAGCAATACATCACCAATTTCTGCAGCTTCCCCTGGCCTCAGACCGCGTAAAATCGCGATCATCGGAAGCGGCGTTTTATGCCACATCGTGGCAAAGTCAAAACTATCCATAGCGTTTCTCTGTTAGACGTTGTTGAAGAGACTGCATTCCGGCGATAAAACAGCGATCGCCATCGACGCAGCGCGTCTGAATACCAAATGCGTTGGCAGCCATCTGATAGCGGCGAGTTAATGCCGCACTACCCACCAGCCAGACAGGACTGATGTTGTCAGTAGAAAACTCCAATCCGATCAGTAAACCGGAAAGATAGTCACTAACTGATTCAGCAGATAATTCACCCGATAGACGCAATGTTCGGGTAGAAAAAAGGAGTTGGCTTAGCGCCGCGTGGCGTCGGGATACTTCCACCCCGAGTAAAAATGCGCTGTCATCAGCCGCCGCATCAGGAAGACCACGACCAAGCAGCGAGTGCGAAATCAGCACCTGAAAAAGCTCACCGGTCATATAAGTCGAAAAATCAACGATCTGTCTCTGCTGCATCCGGGCGTGTTTACTGTGTGTGCCGGGTAGAATCGCCTGGAAATTATCGATGTCTTCGAGTAAAGACAGTCCCAGTAGCTGAACCTCTTCACCGCGCATTACATCAGGCATGTCACCACGGGGGAATTTACGCAATCCAGGAAAAATCCATGCTTTGCTGCCCCAGGAAGTCGTGAAACTTTTACTGTGCGCAAGCAAGCTATCGGCACTGGCGGGTAACGAACAATAGTCAACTTCATACCAACCCTGCTGCGAACCCACCATCCCGGCCATTGCAACCATTGGCGTTCCTTCAGCAATCCACTCACCAAGTAACATTTTTAACGTCGCATCAAACTGCCCAGGCTCGACATGGAGAAGGCCGTAGCTGGCATTGCGTTTGTCCAGCACATCATCCCCTGCCATTAGCCATGCGCGGAAATTCGACGTTCCCCAGTCGATTGCGATCCACTCCCTTTTCATCTTGTAACCTCAATCATCAGATCTTGTATGACAAGAATGTAATTAATTTTGCCAGAGCGATCTGTGAGCGCGATCGTGAAGTGAAATAAAACGTTTTTTTCACTATCTGAAAGGACAAGAATTGTTGTTTTGTATTCGTAACGCTTTGTTTTGTGCGTACAATGAGGAATTCTCAAATTTTCAAGGCAGACTATGACGACCTCCCTGGCCACCATCTCTGAAACGATCACCCGCGATCTGGCGATGAAAATCATCCGCGGAACCCTGAGCGATGGGGAGATGCTCCCCGGCGAAAATGAGCTTGCCGTGCAATATTCGGCATCTCGGACCTCGGTACGAAACGCGCTGCATGTCCTGTCAGCAAAAGGTTTGCTGTCCATCCAGGCTAAGCGGCGCAGTACGGTCAATCCGCGCGAACTCTGGAGTTTTTTGGATACGGACGTGCTGGGCTGGATGGAGGAAGTGGGTATTTCACCTGATGTCGCCGAGCAACTGGTGGTCACGCGCCTGATGTTTGAGCCTAACGCCGCCTTTCTGGCCGCCGCCAACGCGACAGCCCGCGATTTGGCTGCCATTGAAGAAGCCTGGACCCTGATGTTACGCGGACAGCAGCAGGATCAGATTGCGCTATTCGAGGAAGGCGATCTCGCCTTTCACACCGCACTACTCAAGTCCTGTCATAACCCATTTTTGATGTCGATTGGCAACGCACTTTCAGCTGCGATGATGCTGTCGTTTAAACAGACGCAGGAGTCATCAGTGCGGGAAACAGAACACGCCGTTGAGCAGCATCGCCTGTTACTGGAAGCAATACGCCTACGCCAGGGCGTTACGGCGCGTGAATGCATGCGCGATATTATACTTAGCGCGGCAAACCGCCATTTGTGGGTCACGCTGCCGGAAAAATATACGCAACTAATTTAAGGACGATGCTAAGTAGCAAGAATCGCTGCTGTTAAGCAACATTTTTGCAATATAATAACGTGATGTTAAACGCTGAACCTGAGTAGGTGTATGATGGAAATTGATCTCGATAATCTGGTCTTTGATGGACTGGAAGAAGCGCAAGAGCGTAACGCTGAACGTCTGGAAGATGCAGACAAGAAAGCGCAGGAAGTTATTGCTGATAATGACTGCGGCGACGCCTGCAAAATCTGATTTCCAAACCGGCGCAATGCCGGTTTTTTATTGCCTGTTTAACCCCCCCGCTTCAGCCCGTATACCGTAAGGCCTCAATCAGTTGGGCAAAGGCGGCGGTATGCTGTTTGCGACTGGGATAGTACATATAATAGCCAGGAAACGGTTCACACCAGTCCTCCAGCACTTTTTCCAGCGCGCCGTCTGCTACAGCCTGTTCGACGGTGTCTTCCGGCACAAATGCCAACCCCATTCCGGCCATCGCTGCGCTAATTCGCGGGGGGAGGTTGTTAAAAATAAGCTGCCCTTCAACCCGCACGCGCAAATCCTGTCCGTCTTTAGCAAACTCCCAGGCGTATAATCCGCCCAACGTTGGCATACGCATGTTAATACAGCTGTGATTTTGCAGGTCGTGTGGGGTATGCGGTTTACCATGGCGAGCAAAATAAGCCGGTGAACCTACCACTACCATGCGCCAGTCTGGGCCAATTCTGACGGCGACCATGTCTTTTGCCACCTGCTCGCCGAGCCGAATACCCGCGTCATAGCGGCCAGTCACAATATCCGTCAGGCTATTGTCGATGGTCATTTCCACATTCACATCAGGGTAAGCCTGCAAAAACGGCTCCAGCGCGGGCCAGACGGTAGATTGCAATGCGTGTTCGCCCAGCGTCAGGCGGATGTTACCGGCCACGCGCTGACGGACATCGGTTAATGCCAGCAGCTCAGTTTCAATGTCATCAAAACGCGGGCTGATACTGTTGATAAGCCGTTCTCCGGCTTCGGTCGGCGCAACGCTGCGCGTGGTGCGGGTCAGAAGCCGTACATCCAGCCGCTCTTCAAGCCCGCGAATCGCATGGCTTAGCGCGGATTGAGAAACCCCAAGCTTTGCCGCTGCCCGGGTAAAACTACGCTCGCGGGCAACGATAATGAGATAATAGAGATCGTTAAAATTATCACGCAGCATGCTTATCCCCAATCCAAACCTGTTGTGACATATGGTACAGGTCTGGAGGGGATTCCTGTAGCCTTTCTGGACATTAGCCCAGCTCGGTCTTATTCAAGCGAGCCCTCACACAAAAACAAAATGCAAATTGCTGTCAGGCTTATGCACTATTTTACCTTTCACTCATGCATTATTTTCACCCGCGATTAACACATCCTT
This sequence comes from Citrobacter sp. A316, assembly GCF_002042945.1. Classification (NCBI taxonomy): domain Bacteria; kingdom Pseudomonadati; phylum Pseudomonadota; class Gammaproteobacteria; order Enterobacterales; family Enterobacteriaceae; genus Citrobacter; species Citrobacter sp. A316. Next base: position 30,940 of record NZ_MVFZ01000005.1, on the reverse strand, counting down.
CACTAATAACATTTTGTATATAGATAAGAATTTTTTCTTATTTTGTCCCAACCGTAAGTTATGGGAGCGTAAAAAGCACAAACCAAAAACTACAGGGATTTCATACAATGATGGCAACGAAAACGTACCGCGCTAAAAAAACACTGCTGGCATTCGGCGTGCTGCTGACCTCAGGACTTACCGTCTCGCAGGCTCAGGCTGACCAACTGGCCGATATCAAAGCCGCAGGCGTCGTAAAAGTCGCGACATTTGACGCGAATCCTCCGTTTGGCTCCGTCGATGCCCAAACCCATAAGATTGTCGGCTACGACGTTGATTTTGCCGAAGCGCTGGCCAAATCCCTTGGTGTAAAACTGGAACTTGTCGCGACCAATCCGGCAAACCGCATTCCGTTATTACAATCCGGTAAAGCCGATTTAATCGTCGCGGATATCACGATTACACCCGAACGGGCGCAGGTAATAGATTTCTCCGTCCCCTATTTTGTTACCGGCCAGCAGTTCCTTGTGCCGGCAAAATCTCCGGACAAGCTTGATGAATACAGCAAGGCACGCATCGGCGCGGTAAAAGGCACTACTGGTGAACAGGCACTGCATCAGCGCTTCCCGCAGTCGCGCGTGTTGGCCTACGACGACATCCCGCTGGCGTTAACCGCGCTACGCAACGGCAATGTTCAGGCCATTACCCAGGACAGTACGATTCTGGCCGGTTTATTAGGTGCTGCGCCGGATAAAGCAGATTTCAAAATTCTGCCGGATCTGCTGAGCAAAGAAGAGATCGGCGTGGGGGTGAAAAAAGGTGAGCCAGCGTTGTTAAAAGCCGTCAACGATGAGCTTTTGAAGCTGGAATCTACCGGGCAGGCGGCCAAAATTTATGATGTCTGGTTTGGCCCTGAAACCAAAAATCCGCAAGTCCGCGCCTTTAAAATAGAAGCCAAGTAATATGCTCTCAGCCCTTTTTCATCGTTCCGCAGCTTCGGCTGCGGATTTTACCCATTTGCGCCAGGCGAGCGTCGAACTGCGCAATGTGATTAAACAGTATGACGCTCATTCCGTCCTTAACGGCGTTAGTCTGGCGGTTGAAGCCGGTGAAGTGGTGACCATTCTGGGGCCTTCCGGCTCAGGAAAGTCCACTCTTATACGTCTTATCAACCAGCTTGAGTCGCTCAGCGGTGGCGAAATCTTCATCGATGGTAAACCGATTAGCCAGTTGCGCGGGGCGGCGTTACGCCAGCTACGTAGCCGTATCGGTTTCGTATTTCAGCAATTCAATCTCTATTCGCACCTGACTGCGCAGCAGAACATCGCACTGGCGCTGGAATATGTTCACGGCTGGAACAAGACGGAAGCGGATCGTCAGGCACTCGAGTTGCTGGAAAAAGTAGGACTGGCGGAAAAAGCCAACGCCTATGCCGCGCAGTTGTCCGGTGGGCAGCAGCAGCGCGTGGCCATCGCCCGCGCACTGGCTTCATCACCGCAAATTATTCTGTTTGATGAACCCACCTCCGCGCTGGATCCGGAAATGATCGGCGAGGTATTGCAGGTAATGAAAAATTTGGCCCACAGCGGTATCACCATGATCGTCGTGACCCACGAAATGCATTTCGCCCGCGAGATTGCCGATCGGGTGGTTTTTATCGATGGTGGCGATATTCGTGAAGTCGCCCCGCCGGAGGATTTTTTCGTCCGACCACAGCACCCAAGAACCCAGCGTTTCCTGAAAAAAGTGCTCGACCCGTTACACCAGGAGTCATCATCATAATGCATGCAATGGACTGGCAGGGAGTGCTGAGCGGGCACCCCCTGCAATGGATAATTTCTGGTTTTCTTACCACGCTCTGGGTAACGCTGGCAGGTATCGTGCTCGCCACGCTCATTGCCATCTCACTGCTCGGCCTGCGCCTGACGGGCAATCGTCTCGCTAAAGCGTTGGTCGGGGTGTGGGTCTCGATGTTTCGCAACACACCTTTATTGGTACAACTGATGTTCTGGTATTTTGCCGCCTGGAACTGGCTCCCCCGTGACGTCATTAGCTTTATCAATGCCGATCATCCATGGTCAATTCTGCCGGGTGATGTCTGGTGGTTAACACCGGAGTTTATCTGTTCGGCATGGGGACTGGGCGTATTTACCTCAGCATTTTTGGTTGAGGAGATCGCCTCTGGTTTACAGGCGGTTTCTGCCGGACAACGCGAGGCTGCCGTGGCGCAGGGGTTTTCATCCTGGGCAATATTTCGTCACATTCTGCTGCCTCAGGGACTGGCAAACGCCTGGCAACCCATTGTTGGGCAATATCTCAACCTGATGAAGCTTTCTTCGCTTGCCAGCGGTATTGGATTTGCTGAGCTCACCTACCAGGTACGGCAAATTGAGAGCTACAACGCGCACGCGCTGGAAGCCTTTGCCGTTGGCACCGTGCTCTATCTGTTTACCGGTATCGTTCTGGGTATGCTGCTTACGCGTCTTGGCCCGCAGCCTGCGTCGGGTAAATCGTCAAAGATAAGAATGCGCATCTTCAGCGTCAGGAGCATACTGCATGATCGCTAATATTTCGGTCATTACCGACAATCTTGACTATCTCCTGTGGGGACGTGTAGCTGAGGGGCAACCCGGCGGCGTCCTGCTCACTTTGCTGATGGCTATCGGTGCGGCTTTGCTGGCGCTGCCTGGCGGGATCGTTCTTGCCTGCTGCGCCTGGCGATTTCCAGGCGCGGTTCGCAACGGGTTGTTTATCTGGGCGGAATTTATTCGCGGCATTCCGCTCATCTTTGTGATTTTTTGGATGTGGTATTTGCTACCCATGCTGACCGGAAGCGATCTGCCCGGTGCCGTTACCGTGACGCTGGCGCTGGCATGGTTCACCGCCGCTTCGGTGATGCACTCGGTGTATGCTGGAATTAGCGCACTGCCTGGTGGGCAATATGAAGCGGCAGTCGTTCAGGGTTTTCGCCCGGATCAGGCCCTGTGGCTTATCTTGCTGCCTCAAGTGCTGCGTAACGTACTGCCGTCGCTGACGGGGATTTTTATTGGGCTGCTGAAGGACACGTCACTGGCGTTTATCGTTAACGTGCCGGAACTCACAACAGTTGCCGGTCAGGTTAACAGCCGGGTGCAAATTTACCCTGCAGCCATTTTTATCTTTACCGGGCTGGTCTATTACCTGCTGTGCTTTAGCCTTGAAAAAATCACCCAACGCCGATTCGCACTAAAATGACTTTTCGGCTCAACATTCCACGAACTGATGGTCTTCGTTGAGCCGATATTTCACGCCCGCCCGAATGTTATTTTCTCCTTCAACAGCAAGCGCAAAACGCATTCTTTCGCCATCGTGATAAGCCAGTGCCGCACATCCGCCGGGACCGAGCGTTATCGAATCGACAGCACCGGTACTGGCAACAACGGCGTTCTCTCCGCTGGCAATAATGTGGATATTGTCCGCGCAGTTAGCGATTTTCGCCTCTGCACCAAAACAGGCTACCTGGGTTAAATCACCGCTGCTGGCAATCCGGTTTCGGTCGCCGAGCGAACTGATACGTACGCGCATGCCGGTACTGGCGATACGCGTTCCGTCGCCCACACTGCTGATTCGCGCCGAGTTTCCCGCAATCGCTATTCGCCCGCGATCGCCTGAACTGCCGATATGCGTGTTATAGCCTACGCTGCCAATCCGTACGCTGTAACCGGCACTGGCGATCTGTGCTGCATACCCGGCGCTGGCAATTTTAACGTTGTCACCCGCACTGCTAAATCGGGCATAATCTTCCGCACTCGCCAGCGGATGACTGGTTTCCCCCGCGGCTTGCTCAACGGAAATATTCCCCATTGCGTCAATATCCTGCTGAGCAAAACTCGCCTCTTCCCGCCATTTTGACCAGCCGTATTCCACCAGGCTATTTGCCCAATCGGTATACCCTTCCCGCTGGAGCGCGCGATGAACATCGGCATAGCTTCCTCCTGCGGGAAATGCGCGTAGAAACCAGCGATACATGACGGGCCCAACACGCCAGACCCGTAAGTCACTTCGTGTAATCATCATCGCTTAATGCCGGTGGTAGCCATCCACCATACACTTGAAGGTTTCGCCCGGTGTGCGACCCGTAGTGCAGAGATAAAGATGCCCAAAAATGAAAAACAGACTGACAATTGCCAGCGCAAAGTGCGCCTGAAGCAGCCAGTAACGCACACCGGGGAACAGATCGCCAACGACCGTCGGGTAAAGCGATAACAATCCGGAGATCAGCAGCAGTGGCAACAAACCATACATCACGCCAACATAGGCCGCCTGCTGTAGCGGATTAAATTTAGAGCGAGGTGAGGCCGGGAATGGGTGTGACTCGCCCTGCATAATGCCAAACAGGTAAAAACGTGTTTGTCTTTGCGCACGAGCGATCCAGCCCTGACGTTGAATAATATAGTGATGTCCGTTGCCGCCAATCAGGTTGATCAGCACAAAACCAATCCAGCAGGCAAGTAGCAAAAAGCCGCAGACCTCATGCACGGTAAGCAGGCTTTTCATTACCGGTGCGCTGACGGCAGAGAAGTGATTGACCAGGCCACTGACCAGAAGTAGTAAAAATAGCAGCGCATTCGACCAGTGCCACAAACGAACAGCCTTCGAATATAAATAGACCTTCTCACCGTGCCCTGCCGACGTTTTATGCGCCGCACGAAAGCGTAGCATGGCGTGAAGCGCCAGCACCAGCCACATTCCCACCAGCATTAACCCGGCAACGACTAACCACACAGGCCAGTAGTCCGGTGAAAACAGAGGAACATACTGCGCAAGCTGGGCGTGAAACTGTTCGGCATTCTGCGACGCGTTCATACATTTTCCTTTTTAATCAAATGTTGACCGAACCGACGATACAGATGGGGTTTCCCGGCGCCTGCAAGTTGATATTCGTAATACTTGTTTTCTCGCAACCAGGTCTGAATTTCCGGGCTATCTTCACGACCGAAAATCAGCGCATGTTCCGGGCAAGCGTTAACACAGATCGGTGGAAAACCTTTCGCCAGGCGTGATTCGGCGCAAAAGTCGCATTTATCCGCCACTTTGGTCTGCGGGTTGAGATAGCGAACCTGATAAGGGCACGCACCAATACAGTAACTGCAGCCGATACAGGAAGACGTATCTACTCGCACAATACCGTTCTCATCTCGCCAGGAGGCACCGGTCGGACACACTTCAATACAAGGCGCATCATCACAATGCTGGCAGGACTGACGGAAGTAGTGATACAGCGTTTCGTTGTCGTTGTCCGAGACTGGAATATGCGCTATCGACAAACGGCTACCCTGGGCAGGAACATGGTTGGTTTTCCTGCACGCCCGGGAGCAGATATTGCATCCGTTACACAATGATTCGTCGTGAATCATGACGTAACGAACGGCTTTAGGGCTCCTGGTACTCGCTAACAGATTTTGACCTGGGCCGGTGAAAAAAATCACCGTCCCCATGCCAATGACAAATTTTCGTCGGGTGAAGGACATCGGGTTATCCTCTAATACTGTGACAGTGGTCGTCCACACGTTCCATGACATCAACCTGAATAATTCAGGGGTTCTGATACTGCTCAACCTCAAGCCATTCACACAGGCCGTACGCTTTGCCATAACTCATAAAACGTTCGCTAAACAGATAAGGCTCCGCATTTGACGATTCCACAGTGCGTATATCTGCGTAATCTGGATGCGTTTCCATGGCCGTAAGTGCCGCTGTAATCTGTTGAGATTCAAAGCTGTACGGCGGCTGCGTCAACATGGCGACCTTATAGGGGCGAGGATACGTGCGAGCGTCGAAGCGTACCGTCTCGGCAATCGCACGGCAGATGTCGTTTTCCACCACCTGCACGCACATGTCGGCGTAGTTTGCCGTCATGGTTTGCGTTGAGTAGAAATGGACATCTTCCGCCCCCTGCACACGGGTGATATCCGCGTTATTCGCGTCCTGACACAGCGTATCCAGCAGCGTGGAGAGATCGGCTTCAGGGACAGAATAAGGTGGCTGCAGAAACACGCTGCGCGCCACCAGTTGCCCCGCTACTGAATGCTGGCGGATAAAATCTGCCACAATCGACTCCGGGCTGGCGGGTTCCTGAACCTGCGGCGCAGCCACCCGCTCTACCTGCGGATGAAACGTCTGTAACCAGTGTCTCTTTTGGCTATCAACCTCGTCAGGAAGCCCCTCAACGGGTGCCAGAACGTTGCTCACGTTAGTCATCTCACGTTCCTTACGCCGGCAACAGATCCTGCGCAGCCAAATCAGCTGCCACGTCTTCAAGCCCGAGTCGGTTCAGGGTTTCACGCGTTGGGCAACCCAACTCGGGATCCCAGCCCATTTCCTGATAGAACATCGTCAGCGACTGGCGCATATCCTCCCTGTCCATCTTGTCGGTGCCTTCGGTGAAGACCGGTATTTTCGGATCTTTATCGAATACCCAGGAGCAGATGAGATCGTGCTCATTACGCATGTCTTTGGTTTGCATCAGTTTGACCGTATAGGCACGATGCAAGGTAAAGATGCGTTCAGCGGCCAGGTCCAGACTCGCCTGCGTGGTTTCATCACCGGTGACTGCCTGGAAGAACTTCGCTTCCAGATCCAAATCTCCGCGATAGTTACGGCTCTTGAGTGGTGAAACCGTCATCGGCCAAACCCAGTTACACAACGTAACCGCGTTATGCAGACAGACTTTCAGCAGCGTCCATTTGGCATATTTGATCTTGGCAGCATTGATCGGCGTGTAGTTTTTGGTTTCGTCGTAAGCGTCCTGCGATCCAAATAGCTCGCCCGCCACTTCGCGCTGTAATTTCAGTGGTAAACCGGAACCGATGAAGTTGATATGGGTGTGCGTCATGCAGTCACGGTTAAACATGCAGTTGGTGATCGCCCCCACCTGCGCCGAGGCTTCGTTTGCATGATGGACAGGAAAACCAAACGGCGACCACAGTTTATTTTTGGCATAACCCCAGTACTCTTCGCCCAAATCCCAGCGTTCAGCAATGGCATACGAGCCGTCCGCAAGATGACTGAGTTCCCCCACGCGATGCGCCAGTCGATAGTAAAAATCTTTGATAAAGTTAGGATCGCCCGCCTCCAGTTGATCCCAACGGATCTCCGCATACTCTTCGGCTGGCAGCACGCGTTTAAAGACACCTTTCGAATAGCAGTAAGTAAAGTCACGGTGCAACTGACCGTAGTTACACCAGATACCGTAATCGTCAAACAGGTTCAGACCGAGCAGGTTCCCTACGACTCGTCCATCGTCTTTATCATCAAAATCTTTCGGACCATTGGGGAAAATGGTGGTGTGAACAAAGTTCGCCACGCAGGTGTTGCCGCCGGTACTCGGCACGCCAAAATCCTTCACCCGTGGGACATTGAGCTGCGACATACAACGAATAGGGCATGAATGGCAGCCGCTCATTTTGACCGTGTATTTTTCTGCGGCAGGCCCCAGATCAAACACTGATTTATAGGTACGGAAACCCACCGTATTTTGGTTACCCGGCGGGATTTCACCGGTTTCGATTGGCCCCCCTTCTGCCGCTCCCCAGAAAAGTCCCTTACGGGCTGTCCAGCGCGAGTTTGGCGAAGAGTATTCTGCCCAGGCCTGCGGGGTGCTTGGCACAACGTGGTTGTTGTTGGCGCCGATAAGCTCGGTCATCATGTAGTCATTGAGCCGCTTCATCTCTTTACGATCGGCAATGTTGACCCCTTTGGTCCCTTCTACCGCAATGGCCTTCAGGTTTTTGGAACCCATCACCGCACCAGTACCGGCGCCGCCGCTGTGGTTGCGGCTGTTGATCATGCAGGACAGTGGCACCAGATTCTCACCCGCCTGCCCAATAGCAGCGACGCAGGTTTCCGGGCTGGTAATCCGGCAAATCTCTTCAGTTGTGGCGCGAGTCCCCTTGCCCCACAAGAAATCGGCTTTTTCGATGCTGACTTTATCGTCTTTGATGTTGATCCAGACCGGTGATGCGGACTTGCCTTCAATAATAATGGCGTCGTAACCGGCGAATTTCATTTGTGCAGCAAAGAAACCGCCCATATGGGCATCTACGACTAAGTTACCTTTGGTAAACGTCGATAAGGAGGTGATATTGACGCGGGAGCTACAGGGAGCGCCAGACCCCGTTAATGGTCCGGTGGCAAAAACCAGCTTATTCCCTTCATCAAAAGGCATGGTGCCTGGCGGGACTTCGTCGTACATAATTTTATAACCAAAGCCCATCCCACCGACAAATTTTTTAAATTTACTGGAATCTTCAAGGGTGATATTACCCGTGGTGAGATTGACCCGTAAAATATTACCTGTCCAACCATTAGCCATCATGTTTTCCTTTGCAAGAAGGTTTAATAGATATACCCGCCATTCTTCAGGCAGCTTTTTTATTCAAAACTGCGGTATTTTTGGCAATTAATGGCGCGAATCAGGTATGCCTGCTATCTATCAAACAGTAATATCTTTCCACTCGATAATTTTTAATGCCCCAGTCGGACAAGCATTGGCGCATTCCCCGCATAACACGCATTTTGAGGATTTTTTCGTTTCGGTATTTACGGTCGCCATCATCCACGGGCAGGCTGTGGTACACGCGCTACAGCCAATACAGCGTTTGTGGTCCACCGCAATACAACCGTCTTCCTGTTTCCAGGTAATTGCACCTATTGGGCAGACCTTCATGCACTGCGGATCTTTACATTGTCGGCAGGTATCAGCGGTATAGTTTAAATCACCGTACAGCCCACCACCGGACCCGACGCCATCATCGCCAAAGAAGAAATTGCGATGGATTTTTATCCGGGAAAAGAAGGTCCCTACGGCACCATCGTTATAATTGGTACAGGAAATTTCACAGCGGTGACAGCCCGTACAACGGGCTCGCTGGGTCACCAGAACCCCTTTCGGCGTATTGATAAGCCCCACGGTCCCACTATCGACATCTTCCTGCTTACAACCAAAAAGGGATAACAGCGCGGGGGCAATCGTTAATCCCGCCAGTCCTTTCCCTGATATCCGCAGGAATTCTAGTCGCGTTAAACCACAATCTAAAAATGGACGATCAACCTGGTTCATTTATTTCGCATCCTCTTCGCAAATGCTGTGGTAGCAACACATCCAGGCTAATTTAAACCAGCGCAGCTCAAGCCATATCGGGCGGTTAATGTTGCCAACAACACGTAAATTTTTGCCCTAACCTGATCGCGTAAATGACGGTGGTTAAACTGAATAAATCTAATCCTTTAGGGTTAGGCGTAGAAATAATGTGGTTATTCAGCATGCATAGTTTTGATCGTCATCAATTAAAAAACGGAAGGGATATAATTAATGCGGAGTGAGATTCATTATCATTAAGAAATGGAGTGAGATAGCAGCCTATTTAGATTAAAAATACTTGTGACCCCTCTCCCAAATATAATGCTGCACGGCCATCGATATATAAATAAATACATATCGATATTTATAGTTTTCTACAGCCAATTATTAGCGGAGATAAATTATATAGATTGATAGATTAACCTATCGAGAATAAGAGGACGGCTAAAAAATTCTGCAGTCCTCTTTTTATGAATTAACCGGCCAATGCTTTAATAACGGTCTCAATAGCCTGTTTTTCTAACTCACTGCGCTTGACACGCTGGTTAGCAAGGGTGGTTCTCAGTACTCCCGCAATGACGATATGCTTAGGCTCTTGTCCCAGATCGCGCATTTCCAGCACTACTTTACCGACTACTCTGCACATTTCACGGTACAACTCGTCGTCTTTCGTCTGATTTCCCATTTTTGCCCGCTCGTCATTAACTCAAACCAACAGCATATATCACTCTGACGATTTAGACAAAATTCAATGAAAATCAAAGAAATGTCATCATTCTACTGAATTCTCTGAAGTCGATTAACAAGCTCAGCAAGACTTCCTGCCTGCATTTTTTCCATCACCCGCGCCCGGTGCACTTCAACCGTACGCACGGCAATATTCATGGCATCAGCAATTTCCCGATTCATTAATCCTTTTGCTACCAGATGCGCCAATTCCCGTTCTTTTGGCGTAAGTTGTTGATAGCAGCAGATGATCTCTTGTCGCGAGAACGCCGTTGCGGAGACCTGCAAGGCATGTTCTAATGCTGCCTGAAGCGGCACGGCTGACACCGGTTTTTGCAAAAAATCGACCGCGCCACGTTTCATTTGCTCAACCGCCATCGGCACATCGCCATGCCCGGTGAGAAAGACCACCGCCAGCGTGCTTGCTTTCTGACGCATGATTTCATGCACAGCGTGCCCATCCAGAACCGGCATACGCATATCCAGCAGTAGTACGCCCACCTGGTACAGATTTGCTTCGGTGAGGAACTTCCCGCCTTGCTCCCAGCAAGACACTTCATATCCCAGACTTTCCAATAAAAAAGCACAGGCCTGGGTGACGGCAGTGTCGTCATCCAGCAGATGAATTATCGCCACAACGGCCTCCTTCCCGATTTGGTTTAAAATACAATGTCACTCTCGCCCCCGCTTTTCCGTCCGGGGCCTGCTGATTTTGGATCCCAATATCTCCGTTTGCGTAGCGCACCAGTCGCTGACAAATGGCCAGTCCTAGTCCCATACCTTCTTTGCGGGTGGTCATAAACGGCTGAAACGCCTGATATAACTGATCCTCGTCAATGCCTCCGGCATTATCCTGCACCTGAATACGCACACCATCATCCTTATTCAGGGCACTAAACCATACTGTCGTAGCGCCTGCCTGGGCGGCATTGAGTACCAGATTAGCCAGCACCTGCTCAAGAAGAACGCTTGGCAGCATCAACGCTAACGCCTTACTAACCTGCGTGTGCAGCGTTACCGACGGGAATTGCTGGGGCATGCGCAATAATTGCCAGACGTAATGGATAGCATCGTGAACGTTGATGGCTTGCCAGTCATCGGTGAGTACCGGATTGCCCTGTGCCTGGCTGACCCACTGCCGGAGATTGCGCAGCGTATCGGCTCCCCTTTGTGCCTGGGCGTCGATGTGCTCAAGCGCGGGCAGCAACGGATGCTGCTCATCCTGACCGCGCAGGCGGATCAAACAGCCTTGGGCGTAATGGCGGATAGCAGACAACGGCTGATTGAGCTCGTGGGCAAAACCGGAGGTCATCTCCCCCAGCACGCTCATTTGGCGGGCAGTCTCCAGCGCCTGTTCCTGTTTGTGCAACAACACGTTGTTCCGCTCTAGCTGCCTGCCGCGTCGGCGAACCAACAGCATTACCCAGATGTAATTGAGCGTCAGCAACAGCAATACGACGACCACGGCCCCCATCGCCAACCGATGTTGAATAAACCAGCTTTTGACATCCAGCCACAGCTGGCGCTGCTGCGGATGTTGGCGGACGTCCCGCAGCAACGCTTCTACTTCGCGGGTCGAGGCGGGCGCGCCCCAGCGAAACGTCGCATTTTGCGGTGCATTGAACAGCACCCGCGTGACGCGATCGGCCAGTTCATCGCTCACTGCTGGCAGTGCGGCAAATGACCAGTCAGGATAGAGCGGCGTACTGGTTAAACAGGGAATTGAAGTCGGATGGTTCAACACGGTCATAAAATCGGTTTTACGAATGAGGCCTTCTTCATCCATTTTTTCCAGCAGGCACACCGGCACGATCACCGCCTGCACGGCTTTTTCACGTAATAAATAGAGTAAGGCATCGGCGGGAAATCCGGTAAACGTCAGACGTAAATCGCGTTCGGGGCGCAAACCGGCATCACTGAGCGCTTTAAATCCCAGCAAATAGCCGCCAAACGCCTGAGCATCAATGGCGCCAACCGTTTTACCGATCAGATCATGTGCGGAGGTGATCCCACTGTCGCGTCTGACGAGGATCGCGCTGCCAATCACGTTACTGGTGGCTTTCCCACCACGGGTGGAGCGTAACGACGCCAGCCAGCGTAGCGCTGAGCGGCTGTTTAGCTGGACAAACTGCGCCGGGTTGGTGACCACAAAGTGTACCGTTCCACGATTCACCGCCTCCTGCATCTGGTGCAGGTCCAGTGGTTGAATATGAAACTGCTCACCGGGGATTTGCTGATTCAAAAATGTTTCCAGCGGCTGCCAGTGATTACGTGTGGAGACCTCCCCGCGCATCGCCAAAACGCCAATGTTCCATGTCTGCGCCCTGACCATGCCGCTTAGCATCCACAGCGACACCAGCACCGCCAGACATCTTACTACGTTGCGTCCCACTCAATTATCCCTGTCAATTATGTTGTTTTAGATCAACAACAAGCCGGGTATGTGGTTAACCACAATAGAGTATACCCCGTCACGATTTTTACACTGTAAATCATTGAGATTCTTTATTCATCACACGCAAATCAACGGCGTGACCAATGTTTCGTTGTTGCATCGTGACGGGAGAAAATATGGACAGCAGTAAACGGCAGTTTCTCCAGCAACTGGGCGTCCTGACCGCTGGCGCATCACTGGTTCCGCTGGCTCAGGCGCAATTTCCCTTTTCGCCTGAACGCCGGGAAGGCTCACAACAGCATCGCTACGCCATGCTGGTTGACCTGCGGCGCTGTATCGGCTGCCAGGCCTGTACCGTCAGTTGCGCTATTGAAAACCAGACGCCACAGGGCGAATTTCGTACCCTCGTCAACCAGTATCAAGTGCAGATTGAAGGCCAGCAAAGCGTCACCAACGTCCTGCTGCCGCGACTGTGCAACCATTGTGATAATCCCCCTTGCGTACCCGTTTGCCCGGTACAGGCCACTTTCCAACGCGAAGACGGCATTGTGGTGGTCGACAACACGCGCTGCGTGGGCTGTGCCTATTGCGTGCAGGCCTGCCCTTATGATGCGCGATTCATCAACCATGAAACGCAAACCGCCGATAAATGTACCTTTTGCGTTCACCGCCTCGAAGCGGGTCTGCTCCCGGCCTGTGTGGAATCCTGCGTCGGCGGCGCACGAATCATTGGCGATATTAAAGATCCGCACAGCCGCATTTCACAAATGCTGCATGAACACCATGACGCCATCAAAGTCCTGAAGCCGGAAAGCGGTACGTCTCCTCACGTGTTCTATCTGGGGTTGGATGAGGCGTTTGTCACCCCATTGATGGGACGTGCTCAACCAGCACTCTGGCAGGAGGTTTAAATGACCCATTCACTGATTATCGACGAGGTTCTGGCCCATCCCCAGGACGTAAGCTGGTTACCCTGGGCCGTACAATATTTCTTTTTCATCGGCATTGCCGCCTGCGCCGCGCTGTTCGCCTGCGTTCTCCACTGGCGCAAAAAAGAAACGGCAGACCTGGAGAATCTGACGCTGTTAATCGCCCTGACCTGCGCGATTACCGCACCACTGGCGCTGACCGCCGATCTACACCAAACCGCCCGTGTCTGGCATTTCTATGCGTATCCGACGCCATGGTCCTGGATGCCGTGGGGCGCGTTATTTTTACCGCTGTTTACCGGTTTTTTAGGTTTGTGGTTTCTGGCGCAGCACGTTAAACGGTTAACGCTAAAAAGTTACAGCGTCACAAAATGGTTAGCACTTGGCAGCGCCCTGTCCGCCATCGGATTGCTGGTCTACACCGGCCGTGAAGTGTCGGTGGTACAGGCGCGTCCCATCTGGTTCAGTTACGCCTTTCCGGTTGCAATGTTCCTCAGCGCGCTGCAAACGTTTCTTGCCCTGCTTGTTGCCACGACAAATAGCCAGGACGTACTGCCGCGTAAGCTAGCGTGGGGGCAAATGGTCACGTTGATCGCGCTGGCTATCGTGGTGGTGATCTGGGCGAGCGGTAATACGCTTTCCGGTTCGGCTATCCGTCAGTGGCTGGATGTTGCTTCTTCAGCACAACACTACGCTATCGGTTGGGTTGCGTTATGGCTTGTTTCGCTTGCTCTTTGCGGGTTGGTTGTACGTTACCCCTTGTCGCTACCGCTGCGCATATTACTCGCTTTTAGCGCCATGGCGCTGTGCTGGTTAATGCGCTGGACGTTACTCATCCAGGTGCAGACTGTACCGAAATTTAACGCGCAGTTTAATCCCTACACCCTGCCCGGCGGTACCGATGGCTGGCTGGCTATTGTGGGTACCTTCGGCCTGTGGATAGCACTGATTATTATTGTTCGTGAAGCCCTGAACGCGATCGCAAGGAGAATGCAACATGGCTAATTTAACCCGTCGTCAGTGGCTTAAAGTGGGCCTTGCCGTAGGTGGCATGGTGACTTTTGGCCTGAGTTATCGGGATGTGGCAAAGCGCGCGATAGACGGTTTGCTGGACGGAACCTCGGGAAAAATCACCCGTGATCGCATTTTTGCCAACGCGCTCATCCCCGAAGCCAACGCCCGGCCTCACTGGCAGCAAAACCCGCAGCAGGTGATCTCCATGACGCAGTGCTTTGGTTGCTGGACGCAGTGTGGTGTGCGGGTTCGCGTTGACACTGAACAAGGCAAAGTGCTGCGCATTGCGGGCAACCCTTATCATCCGTTGTCGCACGAACACCATATAGACGCCTCTGTCCCCTTTGCCACGGCAATGGAACAGCTGGCCGGGGAGTCAGGTCTTGACGCACGTTCCACCGCCTGCGCCCGCGGCGCAACCTTACTCGAAGGTCTGTACAGCCCGCTACGTATTCTGGAGCCCATGAAGCGCGTCGGTAAACGCGGTGAGGGAAAATGGCAGCGCATCAGCTTCGAACAGCTGATCAAAGAGGTGGTGGAAGGTGGCGATTTGTTTGGTGAAGGCCACGTTGATGGTCTGAGAGCCATCCACGATCCCACTACACCGCTTGATGCGAAACATCCCGGCTTTGGCCCGAAATCCAATCAACTGCTGGTCACCAATACCAGCGATGAAGGACGTGATACCTTTTTACGTCGCTTCGCACTGAACAGTTTCGGCAGTAAAAACTTCGGTGCTCATGGCGCTTACTGCGGTCTGGCCTATCGGGCCGGCTCCGGTGCGTTAATGGGCGATCTGGATAAAAATACCCACGTGAAACCCGACTGGGATAACGTCGAATTCGCGCTGTTTATGGGCACCTCTCCGGCGCAATCCGGCAACCCGTTTAAGCGCCAGGCCCGCCAGTTGGCCAGCGCCCGTTTGCGTGACGACTTCCGTTATGTTGTGGTAGCACCTGCTCTGCCATTAACCACGGTGCTGGCTGACGATCGCGGCCACTGGCAGCCCGTACGACCGGGAAGTGATTCCGCGCTGGCAATGGGGATGATAAGCTGGATTATCAATAAGCAACGCTATAACGCTGATTATCTCGCCATTCCCGGCGTGCAGGCCATGCAGCAGGCGGGAGAAAAAAGCTGGACTAACGCCACACATCTGGTGATTACCGATGAAATTCCAACGCTTGCCGGACAGCACCTGACCCTCGCCCATCTGAGTGCAAACGACGCCCAGGAGCCGGTTGTCGTCAACGAGGCCGGTGAGATTGTCGCCGCCAGCAGTTGCCCGCGCGCGCAGCTGTTTGTTACCCGCGAAGTGACGCTGGCTGACGGGCAGACGGTAACGGTAAAAAGTAGCTTCCAGTGTCTGCGTGAGTCCGCAGAGAAACTGTCGCTAACGCAGTACAGCCAGCAGTGCGGGGTGTCAGAAGCAGACATTGGTGCTCTGGCCGACGCATTCACCCGCCACGGGCGTAAAGCGGCAGTGATCACGCACGGCGGAATGATGGCAGGCAATGGATTTTATAACGCCTGGTCGGTGATGATGCTCAATGCGCTGATTGGCAACCTCAGCCTTGAAGGCGGCGTGTTCGTCGGCGGCGGCAAATTCAATGGTGCCACCGACGGTCCGCGCTACAACATGGACAGTTTCGCCGGGAAGGTGAAACCAAAAGGGTTAAGCATCGCGCGCAGTAAAACCGCTTATGAGTCTTCCGAAGAGTACCGCAATAAGGTGGCAGCCGGGCAATCACCCTTCCCGGCCAAAGCCCCGTGGTATCCGTTTGTCGCCGGTCAGCTTACCGAACTCCTCGTCTCGGCGCTTGAAGGTTACCCTTATCCGCTGAAAGCCTGGATCTCAAACATGACCAACCCGTTTTACGGCATTGCGGGGTTGCGCAGCGTGGCGGAAGAAAAGCTCAAGGATCCCTCTCGTCTGCCGCTGTTTATTGCAATTGACGCCTTTATGAACGAAACCACGGCGCTGGCAGATTACATCGTGCCGGATACCCACAACTTCGAAAGCTGGGGATTCAGCGCCCCGTGGGCGGGCGTGGCCAGCAAAGCCACTACCGCGCGTTGGCCGGTCGTCAGACCCGCGACCAGTAGCACCGCTGACGGTCAACCGGCCTCTATGGAGTCTTTCTGTATTGCGGTTGCAAAACGCATCGGGCTACCCGGATTCGGCGACAATGCGATTACCGATCCGCAAGGCAACCACTATCCGTTGAACCGTGCGGAAGATTACTACCTGCGCCTCGCCGCCAATATTGCGTTTATGGGCAAAGCGCCGGTCCCCGAGGCACAGCCGGAAGACATTGCATTGACCGGGGTACAGCGGATCATGCCCGTGATGACGAAAACGCTGAAAACCGATGAAATCAGCCGAGTGGCGTTTATCTACTCCCGCGGTGGGCGCTTTGCGCCGGACAACAGCGGGCGAGTGGATAACCGCGTCGGCAATGCCTGGGAAAAACCGCTCCAAATCTGGAATGCGAACGTCGCCGCGCACCGCCATGCGATTACCGGCGAGCGCTACAGCGGCTGCCCGGCCTGGTATCCTTCGCGCCTGTCAGATGGGCGTGCGGTAGAGGAGTTGTTCCCGGAACAAGAATGGCCATTGAAACTGATTTCTTTTAAATCCAATACCATGTCCAGCGCCACGGCGGTGATCCCGCGCCTGCATCATCTGAAGCCGGTTAATCTGGTGGCGCTCAATCCACAGGATGGTCAGCGGTATGGTTTAGCACATGGCGATATCGTTCGTATCACCACCCCAGGCGGTCAGGCACAGGCACAGATAAGCCTGCTGCATGGCGTCATGCCGGGTGTCATCGCCATTGAACATGGTTACGGGCATAAAGAAATGGGCGCGGCACGGCATACCCTCGACGGCGAGCCGATGGCGTTTGATGAGCAGATTAAGTCGGGGATTAATCTCAACGAGTTGGGTTTTGCGGACCCAACCCGACAGGTAGCCAATACCTGGCTTGACTGGGTGTCGGGTGCGGCGGTGCGTCAGGGGTTGCCAGCGAGAATTGAGTGCGTGTAGCTCTGGCACAGCATGGCAACGCTAACGCGTTTTACCCGGCCTACAGGATGTCGTAGGCCGGGTAAGGCACTGCCGCACCCGGCAAAAAGCGAATTAGTTGTTTACCGGGATCACCGCACCTTTATATTTAGTACGGATCCAGTCCTGAATCTCTTTTGAGTGCAGGACATCAACCAGCGCCACGATATCTTTTTTCTTCTCGTCGCCACGATGTACGGTAATGATGTTGGCATATGGATTGTTTTCACCACTTTCAACAGCAATAGGATCTTTCACTGGATCCAGCCCAGCGTCGATGGCGTAGTTGGCGTTAATCACCACCGCATCGCCTTCATCGTTGTTATACATCTGCGGTAACAGCGCGGCTTCCACGTTAGGCAGGAACTTCAGCTTTTTCGGGTTTTCGACGATATCGCTAATGCGCGCGGTTACTTTATCCACGCCCGGCTTCAGCTTGATCACACCCTCTTTTTCGAAAATCGACAGAATACGGCCTTCCTCAGATACCGCATCACGCATGATGACTTTGCCGCCTTCCGGCAGATCCTTAAGCGATTTCACTTTTTTCGAATAGATACCAATCGGCTCAATGTGAATCGCTCCAGCGCTGACGAAGTCATACGTTTTATCGCCCGCATGATCTTTAATCACGCTGTTCAGGTACGGAATATGTTGGAAGTAGTTGGCGTCAATCTCACGGCCAGCCAGCGCTGTGTTCGGCAGAATGTAATCCTGGAACGGTTTAATCTCTAAATCGATCCCCTGCTTTGCCAGAATCGGTTTGGCTTGTTCAAGGATCTCAGCGTGCGGCACGTTTGACGCGCCAACGGTCAGAGTATCAGCCCAGGAGGCAAAGCTCAGGGCGCTTAAGGTTGCTGCGGCGAGTAACGTCAGTGATTTTTTCATGATAATGGTTTCCGTATTTTATTAGCGTTTATCTAACAGAGAGGTGATCACATCGCCGCAAAGCTGGATGATGAAGACAATGAGCAAAATCGTCACTGTCGCCACCAGCGTGACGTCGCTGTGGTTGCGCTGGAATCCTTCCAGATAGGCCAAATTCCCTAAACCACCGGCACCAATTACCCCTGCCATCGCGCTGTAGCTAACCAGCGCAATTAGCGTCACGGTGATCCCGGACACCAGAGCAGGAGAGGATTCCGGCAGTAAAACTCGAAAAATAAGCGTGCTCAGCCGTGCGCCCATCGAACGCGTCGCTTCAATAACGCCTTTATCCACTTCACGCAGAGCAATTTCGACCAGACGTGCATAAAACGGCGCAGCACCGACGATCAGCGCAGGCAACGCCGCATTGGCGCCGAGAATGGTGCCAACCATCGCTTTGGTGAACGGGATCAGCAGCACGATCAAAATGATGAATGGGATGGAACGGAAGATATTCACCACCAGCGAAATAACGCTATATACCGCACGGTTAGGAAACAACCCGCCGCGCGCAGTCAGGAACAAAGCCAGACCAAGCGCGATGCCCAGGATAAAGGTCGCCGCCCCCGAAAGGGCTGTCATATACAGCGTTTCCTGGGTTGCCGCTAACAGTTGCTCCCACTTCAGATGGGGAAACAGTTCTTCAGCCATGTTGAATCACCTCGCCTTCAATGTCGCTCTGGCGCAGGTCGGCCAAAATATTATTCAATTGTTCTTCAGAGGCCACCACGTGCACCCAGAGCTGACCAAACGCGCCGTGTGCGGTTTGCGTCATCTTGCCATGCAAGATGTTGAACGGCAGGCCATAGCGTAGGGTCAATTCCCCAACCACAGGCCGGTGCGTGCGTTGCCCGGTAAACGTAAGTTTGATAACTACGCCGCCAAGTTCGCTTGCCAACTGCGGATTAAACTCGTCTTCCTCGGTGTACTGGCTCACCTGACGAACAAACTGTCGGGTGATCGGCTGCTGTGGATGGGTAAAGACGTTGAGTACATCGCCTTCCTCAACGACCTTGCCGTTTTCCATTACCGCGACGCGATCGCAGATTTTGCGTACCACGTGCATTTCATGAGTGATCAGCACAATGGTCAATTTGAAACGACGGTTAATATCGAGGAGTAAATCGAGGATCTGATCGGTAGTTTGCGGATCCAGCGCCGAGGTGGCTTCGTCACACAGCAGGACATCCGGATTGTTCGCCAGCGCGCGGGCAATTCCTACACGCTGTTTTTGCCCACCACTGAGCTGGGAAGGATACGCATTTTCACGGCCGTTCAGCCCAACCAGCGTAATCAGTTCGGCAACCCGCGCTTTGATGGACGCTTTGGACGCGCCGGCGATTTGCATAGAGAAAGCAATATTTTCGCTAACGGTCCGCGACCACAACAAATTGAAGTGCTGAAACACCATGCTGATTTTCAGTCGCGCCTGGCGTAACGATTCCCCACTGGCGGCGGAGATATCGTGGCCGTTAATCGTCACGCTGCCGGAGGTCGGTTTTTCGAGACCATTGAGCAAACGAATTAATGTGCTTTTACCTGCCCCGCTGTAACCAATAATGCCGTAAATCTGTCCCTGTTCAACCGTCAGGTTGACGTTATCGACAGCGGTGATGGCAAGCCTGCCTGGCGTAAACACTTTCGAAATATTTTTCAGGACAATCATGTCGTTTGGGTATCCGCTGCTGCTTATTGTTCTTCTGCTAGCGCTTTTAGCTGTTTAGCAGTATGGATGTCCAAACGAGTGTAATCAGTGAGATTGGCTTTTAAAATGAATTAAAACGCATTTGATATAACTTATAGGAATATAGTACGACATCAACGCCAACGGCTTAAAACGCAGTCATCATGATGTTAAATGCAGTTTGTTGCGCAACAAACCGCAACGCCCGATAACCTCTTTATCCATACCGATGAACAAATTCATGAATATTTTTTGTAAAACTGCACAGAAGTGTTTTGAAACGCTGTTTCCATTTTCCTTTTTGATAATTTTCAGCGTATAATGCGCGCCAATTGTCTCTTGAATGGTTTCAGCACATTGACCTGTAAAACTCAACGACTACAAAACTCACCATCCCGTTGGGCTGAAACACAAGCACACATTCCTCTGCACGCTTTTTCGATGTCACCTATCCTTAGAGCGAGGCATCACAACTTTCGTAACTCAGGTTTAGCTTCCCGTCCGTGCGCGGCGGGAGCCAGATTTCCATATCCTTCTCAACTTAAAGACTAAGACTGTCATGAAAAAGACGAAAATTGTTTGCACCATCGGTCCGAAAACCGAATCCGAAGAGATGTTATCCAAAATGCTGGACGCGGGCATGAACGTCATGCGTCTGAACTTCTCCCACGGTGATTACGCAGAACACGGTCAGCGCATCAAGAATTTGCGCAACGTCATGAGCAAAACCGGCAAGAAAGCCGCAATCCTGCTCGACACCAAAGGTCCGGAAATCCGTACCATCAAACTGGAAGGCGGTAACGACGTTTCCCTGAAAGCGGGCCAGACCTTCACCTTCACCACCGACAAATCTGTCGTAGGCAACAACGAAATCGTTGCTGTTACTTATGAAGGCTTCACTAAAGATCTGTCCGTCGGCAACACCGTTCTGGTTGACGATGGTCTGATCGGCATGGAAGTTACCGCCATCGAAGGTAACAAAGTTATCTGTAAAGTGCTGAACAACGGCGACCTGGGCGAAAACAAAGGCGTTAACCTGCCGGGCGTTTCCATCGCACTGCCAGCACTGGCTGAAAAAGACAAACAAGACCTGATCTTCGGTTGCGAGCAAGGCGTTGACTTCGTTGCAGCGTCCTTTATCCGTAAGCGCTCTGACGTCGTTGAAATCCGTGAGCACCTGAAAGCGCACGGCGGCGAAAACATCCAGATCATCTCCAAAATCGAAAACCAGGAAGGCCTGAACAACTTCGACGAAATCCTCGAAGCGTCTGACGGCATCATGGTTGCGCGTGGCGATATGGGCGTTGAGATCCCGGTTGAAGAAGTTATCTTCGCGCAGAAGATGATCATCGAAAAATGTATCCGTGCACGTAAAGTCGTTATCACTGCGACCCAGATGCTGGACTCCATGATCAAAAACCCGCGTCCGACCCGCGCTGAAGCCGGTGACGTAGCGAACGCCATCCTCGACGGTACCGACGCAGTAATGCTGTCTGGCGAATCTGCAAAAGGTAAATACCCGCTGGAAGCCGTTACCATCATGGCGACCATCTGTGAGCGTACTGACCGTGTGATGACCAGCCGTCTGGACTTCAACAACGACAGCCGCAAACTGCGCATCACCGAAGCCGTTTGCCGTGGCGCGGTTGAAACTGCTGAAAAACTGGACGCGCCGCTGATTGTCGTCGCAACCCAGGGTGGTAAATCTGCTCGCGCAGTACGTAAATACTTCCCGGATGCCACCATCCTGGCGCTGACCACCAACGAAACTACCGCGCGTCAGCTGGTGCTGAGCAAAGGCGTTGTTGCACAGGTGGTTAAAGAAATCAGCTCTACCGATGATTTCTATCGCCTGGGTAAAGAAGTCGCTCTGGAAAGCGGTCTGGCTCAGAAAGGTGACGTCGTGGTTATGGTTTCTGGTGCACTGGTTCCGAGCGGCACCACCAACACCGCATCCGTTCACGTACTGTAATAATTCCATCGCGAATTAATTTGCTTAAAAAAGCGCCCTGGTGGCGCTTTTTTTATTTTATCGATAGCCACAATTAATAAAAAATCAAATCGGATTTCACTATCTAATCCGTGATTATCTAAGATGAATCCGATGGAAGCTTTCTGTTTTCACTCGGGTTTTTAGCCGTTTTTGCACAATTCGATGCTTCTTTGAGCGAACGATCAAAAATAAGTGCATTCCCATCAAAAAAATATTCTCAACATAAAAAACTTTGTGTAATACTTGTAACGCTACATGGAGATTAACTCAATCTAGAGGGTATTAATAATGAATCGTACTAAACTGGTACTGGGCGCGGTAATCCTGGGTTCTACTCTGCTGGCAGGTTGCTCCAGCAATGCTAAAATCGATCAGCTGTCTTCTGACGTTCAGACTCTGAACGCTAAAGTTGACCAGCTGAGCAACGACGTGAACGCAATGCGTTCCGACGTTCAGGCTGCTAAAGATGACGCAGCACGCGCTAACCAGCGTCTGGACAACGCAGCTACTAAATACCGTAAGTAATAGTATCTGTGTAATAGAAATGGCGCACATTGTGCGCCATTTTTTTTTGCTCTGAATTTCCCTTCCCTGTTATTGCGTAGCGCGTACCTCAGCATCCTCTCCCGGCATGCCATTTTGCGCAGACTTCACTTCTGGCCCATTGCTTGCGACCGATGCTTGCCCGACTGTGACGGTGACCGGATAACCTGCGCGACGATACAACGCCCTTTCCACCAGACTGTTGTCCACCGCTTTGTTGTCTTTAAACTGGGTAAAACCGGCTGGCAGCACATACGGCATGGTCTGGACGTTTTGTTCCTCTTCCGGCGACAGCGGTCGATGCACTTCGACATACCTCATGCCGTTCGGCTCAATCGAATATTTTATCGGCTCATTAATCACCCTGACCGGCGTGCCAGTGCGGACCTGAGCAAACAGTGCTTTAATGTCCGGCGCGTTCATGCGAATACAACCAGAACTCACACGCAGTCCCACGCTGTCCGGCGCGCTGGTACCATGGATCAGATATTCACCGTTTCCATGCGCCAGACGCAGTGCAAAGCGTCCTAACGGATTATTTGGCCCGGCAGGTACAACTGGCGGTAATGTGATGCCGCGCTCCAGAGAGCGTTTACGGATGCCTGGTGTAGGGGTCCAGGTTGGATTCGGGATTTTCTGCCCAACCCGGGTTTCCATCATCGGCGTTTCCAGCCCCTGCAAACCGATACCAATCGGGAATACCTGAACAATATTCTCTCCCGGCGGGTAGTAATACAGACGCAGTTCCGCCAGATTCACAATAATGCCTTCGCGTGGTGCATCCGGCAGCAGTAATTGCGAGGGAATAGTAATCAGGGTTCCGGGTTTAGGTACGGGGGCAATAGTATTGTTGGCTTCAAGGATCAGCATGGCAGCGGTATCAAACTTACGGGCTATCGCCTGTAGGTTTTTATCGCCTTCCTGCACGGTGTAAGTTTGGTTTTGCCCAACAAGACGGCTGTTCGCCTGGGGCAAAGGATAATCGACCGCCCATGCGGCCTGAATAGCGCTGTAAGCGCCGATTAGCATTAACGTAATAACAGACGCGCGTTTCATACTCACTCACCCCCCTGGCGTTCTTGCCGGACGGCGGCGAGCGCCCAATCCGGCCTACGAGTCACTGCGTTGCCTTACACGAACGCTTTCAAGTCGGTCTGAAAGTTGACGTGTTTTATCAGTTTAGCTAAGAGTTGCGGCTTTGGCGCGAATAGCCCGAATCATCGCCTCCAGCCCTTGTGAACGAGACGGCGTGAGATGTTGTGCAAGTGCCATTTTTTCAAACCACGGACGCACATCAAAATTCACAATATCCTGTGCCGTCATGCGATCATACAAAATGAATACCACGGCAATAAGTCCTTTCACAATTGCCGCATCACTGTCGCCCTGCAATTCAATAATCCCTTCGCCATTCTGGTTCATAACAATCCATACCTGGCTTTGACATCCCTGGATGCTATTTTCCGGGCAGCGTAAGTCGTCGTTTAATTCCGGCAAACGCTGACCCAGTTCAATAATGTACAGGTATTTCTCTTCCCAGTTAGCGCAACGCAGAAAATTACGCAGCAACTTTTCTTTATCCGGTAGCGCAGCCATAACGCCTCCCTGTTAGCCCAGTAAATGATGAATACGCTTGAGGCCCGTTACCAGGCGATCCACTTCTTCATGGGTGTTGTACATTGCAATCGACGCCCGGCACATAGCAGGAACATTATAGTAGGCCATCAGCGGCATAGCGCAGTGATGCCCCGTCCGCACGGCTATTCCATAGTTATCAAGAAAACTGCCGACGTCATAGGCGTGATGTTTGCCGAGATTAAATGCAATCACACCCAGGCGGTTATCCGGTCCGTAGAGCGTCAAATCCGGCACATCCGCCAGCTGCTCCAGCGCATAGCGCATCATGAATTGTTCATATTCGCTGATTTCAGTAAGCCCCAGCGCCGAAACATACTCAATAGCCGCGCCGAGTCCGATAATACCTCCGGTGTTTGGCGTTCCGGCTTCAAAACGCCAGGGGGCTTTAGCCCACGTCGTTCCTTGGCTCAAACTTACCGTCGCAATCATTGAGCCACCGCCTTCCCAGGGCGGCATCTCCTGCAACAGCGACTCTCTGGCATACAGAACGCCAATACCGGTTGGACCGTAAAGTTTATGCCCGGAGAAAACATAAAAATCGCAATCCAGTGCCTGTACGTCCACCTGATGATGCATCACCGCCTGCGCGCCATCCACCAGCACTTTCGCGCCGAATTGATGTGCCAGGGCAATCATTTCCGATAACGGGTTCTCGGTACCCAACACGTTAGAAACGTGGGTAATCGCCAGCAGTTGCGTGCGATCGTCAAACAGCGTCGGCAGCGTCTCCAACTGCAACGTACCATCGGCATTGAGCGGGATAACGCGCAGCTCTGCCCCTACGCGGGTACACAGCATCTGCCAGGGCACAATATTGGCGTGGTGCTCCATTTCGCTGATGATAATGTTATCGCCCGCCCGCACGTTGCTGCTACCCCAGCTGTTCGCCACTAGGTTGATACCTTCCGTCGTGCCACGAACAAACACCAGCTCTTCCGCAGAGCGGGCGTTAATAAACAACGAGGCAAGTTTGCGCACATTCTCCATTTTTTCCGTAGCCTGAGCGCTCAGCGTATGAATACCGCGGTGGACTGCCGCATAGCCGTGACGATAAAACTCGGCCTCGGTATCAATCACCTGATTGGGTTTTTGCGCGCTGGCAGCGCTGTCCAGATACGCCAACGGTAAACCGTTCACTTCACGCGTCAGGACCGGAAAATCAGCCCGTACTTTTTCAATGGGGAATGTCATGCTGCGCCTCCCGGCAACCGTTGGGCGATCCGCGCCAGTACCTGTTGTTTCAGCGTTTCATCGCCCAGGGCTTCCGTCAGCTCAGCGGCAAACGCATAGAGAATCATGTGTTGAGCATCCTGCTGACCGATTCCGCGTGAGCGCAGATAGAACATCTGCTCGTCGTCGATCCGTCCTACCGTCGCCCCGTGGCTGCATTTCACGTCGTCGGCGTAGATTTCGAGCTGTGGCTTGGTATCCACCTCCGCCAGTTTTCCGAGCAACAGATTATTGTTGGTCATCTGACCGTCGGTTTTGATGGCGTGCTGTGCGACGTTGATCAGACCATTGAATACCGCCCGCCCCTTATCGCTGACAATTGTTTTATGCAACTGGCGACTGTTGCAATAGCCTTTGTTGTGCTCAAGCCAGGTCCGTGTATCACAGACTTCATTTTTCACCGGCATTGCCAGACTGTTCAACCGAAGCGTGGTGTTTTCACCGTTAAGCTGCGTACTGGTGTTATGGCGCAATACCGCATCACCAAGCAAGAAACTGTGGCTGACGGCAGTCGCATCCGCACCCAATTGAATATCATTATGGGCGAAGTGGTGGCTGAGCGGATTTTCAAACGCCAGTTTGATATGGCGCAAATGGGCGTTTGCCGCGACGTTCATCGTTAAGCGTGCGCCGGTGAAATGGCGACGCTCGCTGAGGCTGGCATAGTGTTCAATGACGGTGGCTTCTGCGCCTTCCGCCAGCTCCAGATGGTGGCGATAGTGCGCCGTATTCACCTCATCGCCCGCCACCCCCTGGGTAATATGCAACAGCAGCAGCGGTTTTGCGGGGCGCTGGTTACGCTTCACCTGAATGTGCGTTACGCTACGGGACAGGCTTTCGGTCAGGTGCAAAAACACTTCCGGTTGGATAGCCGCTGGCAGCGCCTGGCGCGCATCGTCAATGGTAATGTCAAAACCGCTACCGTCCGCGCTGTCGCTGAGCGTCGGAGAGAATTGTCCGTCAACAAATACCAGTCGAATAGCGTCAATAGCCGGCGATAACGCTGCACATTGGGCAGGCGTTATCTCAGCGACATGACTGACAAACTGACTGTTGGTTAATCCTTCCAGCGGTGTGTATTTCCAGTCCTCATGTTTACGCGTTGGCAGTCCCAGACGCAGCATCTGTTGCAAGTGCTGCTGCGCATGGTGTGAGCGTGTCTCCCCTTGCGTCTCAAACAGATGGTGCCACTGTTGCAGCACGTTACTGCTGTTCGCTAAGCCAGCCATAACCTTGCTCCTCCAGTTGTTTGACCAGCGTGAAATCGCCGGACTTCACAATTCGCCCCTGGTAGAGAACGTGAACAAAATCGGGTTTGATATAGTCCAGGATACGCTGATAGTGAGTGACGATAATGAATGAGCGTTTCCCGTCACGTAGTGAGTTCACGCCATCGGCAACGATTTTCAGCGCATCAATATCCAGCCCGGAGTCTGACTCATCAAGAATGCACAGCTGAGGCTCCAGCACGGCCATTTGCAGAATGTCATTACGTTTTTTCTCACCACCGGAGAAACCGACGTTAACCGAACGCGTGAGCAAATCTTCCGGCATCTTCAGCAGCGCAATTTTCTCTTCCATCAGGTCCTGGAAGTCGAATCGATCCAGCGACTCTTCGCCACGGTAACTGCGCACCGCATTCAGTGCCGTTTGCAGGAAAAACTGGTTACTAACGCCAGGGATTTCCACCGGATACTGGAATGCCATAAAGATCCCTTCACCGGCCCGGTCCTCCGG
This sequence comes from Citrobacter sp. A316, assembly GCF_002042945.1. Lineage (NCBI taxonomy): Bacteria > Pseudomonadati > Pseudomonadota > Gammaproteobacteria > Enterobacterales > Enterobacteriaceae > Citrobacter > Citrobacter sp. A316. The sequence goes on along the minus strand of NZ_MVFZ01000005.1, from coordinate 3,957 downwards.
CGACAGTTCCAGTAAATCCTTGCCGTTGAACTCTACCGTCCCGCCAGTGACGTCGTAGTCTTCCCGTCCAGCGAGAGTTGCGGAAAGCGTACTTTTCCCCGAACCGTTTGGTCCCATAATGGCGTGAACTTCTCCGGGTCGAACCTCAAGGCTCAACCCACGCAGGATCGCCTTATCTTCCACACTGACCTGTAAATCTTTGATGCTTAACATGTGCTTTCCTTAAAATTTAACCGACGCTGTGCTCAAGACTTATGGCGAGAAGTTTTTGCGCTTCCACGGCAAACTCCAGCGGCAGTTCAGAGAACACGTCTTTACAGAAACCATTCACGATCATCGAAATGGCATCCTCTTCGCTGATGCCGCGCTGCAAACAGTAAAACAACTGGTCTTCACCAATACGCGACGTGGTGGCTTCATGTTCAAGCTGGGCGCTGTTGTTACGACACTCCACATACGGGAAGGTATGTGCCCCACAATCCGCACCAATCAACATCGAGTCGCATTGGGTATAGTTGCGGGCGTTGGTGGCGGTCGGCATGATCTTCACTAAACCGCGATAACTATTCTGGCTGTGACCGGCGGAGATCCCTTTCGAGATAATGGTCGATTTGGTGTTCTTGCCGATGTGGATCATCTTGGTGCCGGTATCGGCCTGCTGGTGACCACTGGTCAGCGCGACGGAGTAGAATTCGCCGATCGAGTTGTCGCCACGCAAAATGCAGCTTGGGTATTTCCAGGTAATGGCCGAGCCGGTTTCCGACTGCGTCCACGACATTTTGCTGTTTTCGCCTTCGCAGAGCGCGCGCTTGGTGACGAAATTCAAAATACCGCCCGTATTGCCATCGCCGGGAAACCAGTTTTGCACCGTGGAGTATTTCACTTCGGCATTTTTGTGGATGATGACCTCCACCACCGCCGCATGCAGCTGGTAGCTGTCACGCACCGGGGCTGAACAGCCTTCGATATAGCTGACGTAGCTGCCCTCATCCGCAACCAGAATGGTGCGTTCAAACTGCCCGGTTTTTTCCGCGTTGATACGGAAATAGGTCGACAGCTCCATTGGGCAACGCACACCTTTCGGTACATAGATAAACGTACCGTCGGATGCCACCGCCGCATTTAGCGCGGCAAAGAAATTGTCATTGCCCGGGACAACCGTGCCCAGGTACTGTTTTACCAGCTCTGGATGATCGTGAATGGCCTCACCAAACGAACAGAAAATAATGCCCTGTTCCGCCAGTTTGTCGCGATAGGTGGTCGCCACCGACACCGAGTCAAAAATGGCATCAACCGCCACCTCTCTGCCTTCACGGACCGGCACGCCAAGCTGTTCGAATGCGTCCTCAACCTCTTTGCTTAAAAACGCATTCGCCCCCGTTTGCTGTACCGCTCCCGGCTCAGATGCGCAGGTTTCATCACAATTGCCGCAGGACGGCGCGGAGTAATAGCTATACTCCTGGTAATTTAGTTTGTCGTAATGCGCTTTCAGCCAGTGTGGTTCTTCCATCGTCAGCCATGCTTTAAAGGCATTCAGGCGAAATTCCAGCATCCAGTCAGGTTCATTTCGTTTTGCCGAAATCGCACGCACGACATCTTCATTGATCCCTTTCGCCAGCTCATCGGTTTGCAGTTGGGTGAAGAAGCCCTCTTTGTAATTAAGGTGCCCGCCAGCCCAGGTGTTGACATCGTCAGTTGCTTCAGTATTACGAGACATAGTACCGCCTATACCCCAAAACTTTCGCCACAGCCGCATTCGTTCTGGGCTTTCGGGTTATGAAATTTAAAAAGCTGATTTAATCCTTCGCGAACAAAATCGACCTCTGTGCCGTCGATGAACGGCATTGCTTGTAACGGCACATAAAGTCTGGCGCCATCCGTTTCAAACAGCAGATCGTCTTTTTCGGGTTGGCGGACGGTATCCAGCACGTAGCCGAATCCCGCGCACCCTGTTTGCTTCACACCTAGCCGTACGCCCAACATATCGGGTTGCTTCGCCACCAGCTCAAGGATATGCGCCGCAGCAGCTGGTGTTAACGTGAGTCCACGCCATGCAAAATCGTCCGGATTAAATGTTCCTGAATGCAATTCCATAGGGTTACCTCGAGTCACTAGCGTTAAAGCTATAACATCATGTTAGTGATAATGATTATCACTTCAACCCCTCAACAGCAGGGGCATTCGGGTTAATCGCCCTTTTTGACTACTTTTACTAAGCATAGACCCTGCTGCGTGGGTTCACAGAGATGGAATTTTTTGTTCAATACATTGATTAATAATGGATTATAAAAATCCAATCGTTCAGGCAGGTCAAATGTCAAAAGATGTATAGATAATGTCTATTTAAGGGATAGGTTTTAAAAGTTAAAGAAAATCATGCGATTATTGTATAATCAGCAACTTAGTATTTTCTCGTGATAGACAAATGCGGACTATTTAACGCCCAAAATTGAGCCCTCAGCGCGATTTTTCTTCACGAGCTGCACATTTTTCATGCTTCCTGTGGACGTGATTTATAAAAAACACCACAGCGCCTTCCTGACATAACCCACGTTACTGTTTGTGCTGCTACTTTCAGGTTCTTACTTGATAGCGTTATAAAGTCCTTCTCAACATCAAAATTAAGCGATATGCTCCCCCCCCAAAAATATCAATAATTTTTATATGTTTATTATTACCACTCATATTAAATTCAAGTTTTCCATTCCCTCCATAAATATCAATAAAATATATTGAAAATGTATGGCATTTATTGCCTTGTGTTCTCATGCAATATGTCGTTTATTAAAGCCTCCTTACTTATATGAAATGGAATTTTAGAAATGGCTATACCTGCATATTTGTGGTTAAAAGATGATGGAGGAGCAAATATCAATGGTTCCGTAGATGTTCGCGACCGTGAGGGGAGCATTGAGATCCTGGGCTTTGGTCATGGCCTGCACCTCCCTACCGACAACAACACAGGGAAAATAACAGGAACACGAGTGCATAGCGCACTTGTATTCGAAAAGGAGTTCGATAGCTCCAGCCCATATCTTTACAAAGCGGTAGCCACTGGGCAAACCCTTAAGGAGGCTGAATTCAAATGGTACAAAATCAATGATGCCGGTCAGGAAGTTGAATATTTCAACATGCTACTCGAAACAGTGAGGGTGGTTTCAATTTGTCCCCTAATGCACGACGTAAAAAACGCAGCAACTGAAAAACATAATCACCTTGAAAGTATTGCCCTTAGATATGAGCGAATAACCTGGAAACACTGCGACGGGAATTTGATATTTTCTGATTCATGGAGTGAGCGGTGATTCGTTGTACATTTCATTTAAACGGTGGACAACTATCGAATCTTAGCTGCCCTGGTGTTGGCTTCTTCCCAGCATATTCCGGTAACAGTGGGGAGCATAGAAATAACCCTGACTCGGTAACAATTAAGGACATAGGACCACTCCCCCCTGGTAAATACTATATTGTTTCACGTCCGAAAGGCGGGGTTTTCAGCGCGATTAAAGACTATACTGCGTCAGAGATTAGCGGTTCAGACCGCGATATCTGGTTCGGATTATTCAGAGAGGATGAAAAATTAGATGACGTTACGTTCTATAGTAAGGTCAGTCGGGGATATTTCAGATTACACCCAGCGGGTTATAAGGGTGTCAGTAATGGTTGCATAACGCTCCCCAGCAGAGCTCATTATAACATACTCAGACAAGCTCTCTTAAACACTCCACGAATACTGGTTACCTCCAGCATTCGTGCATACGGCACTATTCAGGTGTATTAATGAAGCATATCCAAAAAATCATCACTTGGTATTTATTTGCAATGTCTTGGGTTTGTTTTTTTCTCCTTTTTTTTAGATACTTACCTGAAAATAAATTATTTGATTTAATCTACCCTAGCGTAAAAGAAATGGATCCAAATACGTGGGATAATACCCATATGACCGGTATTTTTATA
>NZ_MVFZ01000051.1:0-257 GCF_002042945.1 Citrobacter sp. A316 | reverse complement strand
GCCTGAGTGGACTTGAACCACCGACCTCACCCTTATCAGGGGTGCGCTCTAACCACCTGAGCTACAAGCCTGCAGAGATTTTCTTACTGCTAATTTTCATCAGACAATCTGTGTGAGCACTACAAAGGCAGGTTCTTTAAGGTAAGGAGGTGATCCAACCGCAGGTTCCCCTACGGTTACCTTGTTACGACTTCACCCCAGTCATGAATCACAAAGTGGTAAGCGCCCTCCCGAAGGTTAAGCTACCTACTTCTTTT
>NZ_MVFZ01000050.1:0-264 GCF_002042945.1 Citrobacter sp. A316 | reverse complement strand
GCGTGACCGCAGGCAGGGGGCGCACTGCTGCGCAGATACGCCCCGCATTCAGTCAGCCACCGCCGCCGCGCCAGCGTTCTGCTGCTGAGCCGTTCCCGCCGTCCGGTGCGGGGCTGGCACATCGCCCTGATGTTGCGCCGGAGCGTGACCGCAGGCAGGGGGCGCACTGCTGCGCAGATACGCCCCGCATTCAGTCAGCCACCGCCGCCGCGCCAGCGTTCTGCTGCTGAGCCGTTCCCGCCGTCCGGTGCGGGGCTGGCACAT
>NZ_MVFZ01000049.1:0-478 GCF_002042945.1 Citrobacter sp. A316 | reverse complement strand
GCAAAAGAAGTAGGTAGCTTAACCTTCGGGAGGGCGCTTACCACTTTGTGATTCATGACTGGGGTGAAGTCGTAACAAGGTAACCGTAGGGGAACCTGCGGTTGGATCACCTCCTTACCTTAAAGAAACGTTCTTTGTAGTGCTCACACAGATTGTCTGATGAAAAGTAAATAGCAAGGCGTCTTGCGATTGAGACTTCAGTGTCCCCTTCGTCTAGAGGCCCAGGACACCGCCCTTTCACGGCGGTAACAGGGGTTCGAATCCCCTAGGGGACGCCACTTGCTGGTATGTGTGAGTGAAAGTCGCCGACCTCAATATCTCAAAACTTACCTTCGGGTGACGTTTGAGATATTTGCTCTTTAAAAATCTGGATCAAGCTGAAAATTGAAACGACACACTGTTTCATTTCTCCGTAATAAGAAATGAAAAATGGTGTGTTCGAGTCTCTCAAATTTTTGCAGGTCGATGATGAATCGAA
>NZ_MVFZ01000048.1:0-496 GCF_002042945.1 Citrobacter sp. A316 | reverse complement strand
CTTTGTAGTGCTCACACAGATTGTCTGATGAAAATTAGCAGTAAGAAAATCTCTGCAGGCTTGTAGCTCAGGTGGTTAGAGCGCACCCCTGATAAGGGTGAGGTCGGTGGTTCAAGTCCACTCAGGCCTACCAAATTCTTTCTGATACCGCGTTGTGAAACGACTCGCATACTTCAGTATGCTTCGCCGTTCCACGCCTTGTCTCAGCAAGAATTAAGGTGAATGAGATAACTACGATGGGGCTATAGCTCAGCTGGGAGAGCGCCTGCCTTGCACGCAGGAGGTCTGCGGTTCGATCCCGCATAGCTCCACCATCCTTACTGCAAAAACACAAGAAAACTTCAGAGTGTACCTGAAAAGGTTCACTGCGAAGTTTTGCTCTTTAAAAATCTGGATCAAGCTGAAAATTGAAACGACACACTGTTTCATTTCTCCGTAATAAGAAATGAAAAATGGTGTGTTCGAGTCTCTCAAATTTTTGCAGGTCGATGATGAA
>NZ_MVFZ01000047.1:0-539 GCF_002042945.1 Citrobacter sp. A316 | reverse complement strand
TGCCGGCGTGGGCAAAACCAGGAGCGTCGTCTTATCCGGCAGAAAGTGAAAATTATCACTATGCGCTGCGTGCGATGCGCAGGGGCTATATCTATATCTACTATCCATACCTGACGGACTGGGAAGCATGGTCGGTGTGTGATGACGGCAGTTTATGGAAGCAACTGTCGGCGAAAAATGTTCTGGAGAAATCAGAGCCTGACTGTAAGCAGGGAACCTACAGTAATGGCGGAAAGGATTTTCTGACACTGCCATATGAAGTGCTGGAGAATGATATCTGGATAGCATTCACACAGTGTCGCTGGACGGAAAAAACGCTGGAACGTTACGCGGGCGATGACGGGGAACGGCAGAGCAGAATGCAGCGCCTGAGTGCATTAAACTGGACGTTACCGCAGACTTCAGAGCAAACGACAGAAGCCACGACAGGCAATCTTGCAGGGGTTCTGGATTACATCGCGCCGCAGGGAAGCCAGCTGAGTCCGGCAATGCTGTTACCGTATGGCACCCAGACTAAAATCCGCGTCAGCCAGTGTGTG
>NZ_MVFZ01000046.1:0-872 GCF_002042945.1 Citrobacter sp. A316 | reverse complement strand
GGGTGGATCAGGGTAACAACCATTTTGATGTTGTCGCCCGGCATTACCATCTCTACGCCTTCCGGCAGTTCGATGGTACCAGTCACGTCAGTAGTACGGAAGTAGAACTGCGGACGGTAGCCTTTGAAGAACGGAGTATGACGGCCGCCTTCGTCTTTGGACAGAATGTACACTTCAGATTCGAACTTGGTGTGCGGCTTGATAGAGCCCGGCTTAGCCAGTACCTGACCACGTTCGATTTCTTCACGCTTGATACCACGCAGCAGAACACCAACGTTCTCACCAGCACGGCCTTCGTCCAGCAGTTTGCGGAACATTTCAACGCCAGTACAGGTAGACTTAGCAGTCTCTTTGATACCAACGATTTCAACTTCTTCACCAACTTTGATGATACCGCGCTCTACACGACCGGTAACAACGGTACCACGACCGGAGATGGAGAATACGTCTTCGATAGGCAGCAGGAACGGCTTGTCAATCGCACGCTCTGGTTCTGGGATGTAAGAATCCAGGAAGCCAGCCAGTTCGATGATTTTCGCTTCCCACTCTGCTTCGCCTTCCAGCGCTTTCAGAGCGGAACCACGAACGATCGGAGTGTCGTCGCCCGGGAAATCGTACTGAGACAGAAGTTCACGAACTTCCATTTCTACCAGTTCCAGCAGCTCTTCGTCATCAACCATGTCGCATTTGTTCAGGAACACGATGATGTACGGAACGCCTACCTGACGACCCAGCAGGATGTGTTCACGAGTCTGCGGCATCGGGCCGTCAGTCGCAGCAACAACCAGGATCGCGCCGTCCATCTGCGCAGCACCGGTGATCATGTTTTTAACATAGTCGGCGTGGCCCGGGCAGTCTACGTGTGCGTAGTG